>CAVFBQ010000100.1:0-11712 GCA_963620455.1 uncultured Eubacteriales bacterium | reverse complement strand
TTTTTATCTGTGTCATATTAGACTCCTTTCTTTTATTAGTTTCCTAAAAATGTTTATTTTTGTCTAATATGTATTTGAACTAGGACAGTCCGTAAAATTACCCTTTTAAGTCACACTTTTTAGGGGCGTTGGTTATTTTGGAAAGACCTTGCGATGCTGAATCAAGTTCAGCAGGACAGCTTTGGAATATTTGTCGCTCTGAACTTTTTAACAAAGCGAACAAGCGAAGATTTGAGCTTTGTGAGCCTGTCCCCCGTGTGGCAGAGTCACATTATCTATCGGAACAAGCTTGCAATTTTGAATCAAGTGCAGAACAACATAAAATTAAATATTTTTATAGAACAAGTTAAAAAATATTACAAATAAGATAATACAGTCTAACAGCTTTCCTAAAAGACTTACAGAGTCTGTCGGTACAGGATTTTTAATGGCATAAGTCAACATTGTTGACCATTTCAAGGTTTGTTGTCCGTATATTTACGTACGTAAAAACACGTACGTTTTAAATCAGTCATTTTTTACAGATAAAATTTTGTATAATTGAGATGGCGATAGCTGTTAAATACTCGTCATGCCGTATCTATTACGGCATCTTTTTATTACAGCTACAAAAATACAGCAACGCACTCCGTTTGTGTGGTATGACATAAAATTGATTTTTTTCATTAAACAAATTCTACATTTACTGCGCAAAGTTCGTCGTTTGTATTTTTGTTTTTTACAACGATTTTTGCAAAGTTGTCATCAACCTGTGCTTCTGAAACAACGGTATTACCAAATTTAATTTCTTTTTTAAACACCATATCAAGTGTTTTAATCTTATGAGTATCTTTAAACTCTTTTGGTAAAGTTTCAAATGCCCAAACAATATAGTTTGCATTATTTACGTGTTGGTTTACATCAATATCATCAAATCGAATTTTAAACTCTTCTATATAATCAACTCTTTCAGGCTCCTGAACCTTATTGAAGGACATATCATTTTCTCTTTTTTCAACCTTATCAAATTGAGGGAAAACAGTTTGAGGAGCAACCATTGATTTGTCTTGTATATTAACCAATGCCCAATGGCTCAAAATTCTGCCAACAAGTTCTTTGTTCTCGTTATAAAGTTCAAAATCACGATGTGCAAAAAGTCTATTATAACCTCTAGCTTCTGTTTTAACTAACAATTCTTTTATGTCAACGGGATAATTATTAAATTCCATGTGATACTTCAACAAAAACCACGCCAAATTTCGTTCTACCACTTCGTTATAACCAAAGTGGCATTTATCTGCTGCATTTGTTGCAACGTCTTGCAAGAAATTAAACAAGGCAGATGGTTTCAATCCTTTTTTATAGTCCATTTCGCTGTATCTTACTTGGTAATCCTGAGTAAAATAGAAGGGTGATTGTTCGTTTATCATAATTATCTCCTTGTCAATTAGAGCTAAATGCTGAGTTTTTATTCAATAATTATATCACGAACCATTAAAGAGAATTATAGTAATCCTTAATTAATTTACAATCATCTTCAATGTTTGGACTTTCGCAGACCACGACACCCTTAACATTAAACTGTTTCATTGCTTTTAACAAGTCCTTGTAGTTCATATCAGACTCTTCTAATGGTAAGTGATTTTTTTCACCTTTTGCCGTATAAGCTATACCAGCTAAGTGTGCGTGGAAGTTATTAATTGCTTTATCACCTAAATTTGTTGCAATATTTTCTAAAATTCTGCAAAATTCGTCATAAGTGTTAAAATCACCACCACTTCTTGCGTGAAGATGCGAAAAATCAACGCAAGGAAGAACTTGATCAAACTCTTTTGACAATTTAATAATTTCGTCAATATCGCCCCATTGAGTTGCTTTGCCTGTTGTTTCAGGTCTAATCCAAATTTTGTTATTATCATTTTCTAAGATTTCAATAATTTGCGCCGTTCTCTCTGCAACACGTTTAAACACTATTTCCTTGTCATTTCCCAAATAAAATGCGGCATGATAAGTTATACTATAACCGCCAAAAGCATTGGCAACTGTTGCAGTATCAATAATTCTTGTAATACTTGCATCAATTTTTTCTTGTTCTCTTGCGTTCAAGTTTATAAAAAATGGACCATGTGCAGTGAAGATATACTTTTTAGCAGCATCTTTAACCGTTTGTCGAGATTTGTCACCCATTCTAACCCCTTGAACAAACTCAACTTCAATCCCATCCAAATTCATCTCATCAAGAATTTCAAGAGCGTTTTCGTAACCTCTTTTTTTATCTGTTCTCAAGGGCATACCTGCTGTTAAGAATTTTAATTCGTCCATTATTTGAATACCTCACCAACTTTTGGCGCAAGAATCTTTATAAAATCTTGTGCATTACCTACAAAAAAGCTACCAAATTGAATTGCTGTCGGACTTATAAATCCATTGCCCGTTGCAATAAGAAACTTATCTTTTTCGACTTTTGCAATTTCACCAGCTTTATATTTTGAAGAATTACCTTTTACAACTTCTGACATAAATATCTTAATCATATTATCTCTAAAGGTTGTAGAGGCAATTAAAAAAGGATTTAAAGCTCTAATAAATCTATCTACTTCAACTGCAGATTTTGTGTAATCAATAAATAAGTCATTATCCTTTATACTTTTACCAACAATAAATTCGCCCTCAGGTTGTTTACGTCTTGGCAAGTCACCTTTTTCCAATTGAGCTAAAACCGCTACAAGCATTTGCATACCCAAAAAGTTTAAACGGTTAAACAAGGTTCCCATAGTTTCTAGTGGTGAGATTTCAACAGCTTTTTGTACAATAATATCGCCCGTATCAAACCCTTCATCCATAAAGTGAAGCGTTACACCAGTTTCTTTTTCACCGTTAATAATTACCGTAGAATAAGGGTTTCCACCTCTATATTTTGGAAGTAGAGAAGGGTGAATATTAATAAAACCTGCTTTTGTAGCCTCTAACAATTCTTTCGGAATTTTATAATTGAAGGACGAAACAACAGCAACATCAACATCTAAAGATTTGATATAATCAATAAGCATTGGAACTCTCAAGTCGTCCCACTCAATAAAATTCATATTTCGAGATAATGCAAATTTTTTGAATGCCTTATAAGTGCCATGAGTTTTTTTAGGTCCCATAACTCCTACTATATTAACTCCAGCATGAAGTAATCCATCAAGGCAAACATACGCCATATCAGGAATACCGACAAATAAAACTCTTTTTGTAAATTGTTGTTGATTAGTAGTAAACATAATTTTTAGCCCAATAATAACCTGCTGCAGCAACCAAAATGCACAAGAACACACTTAATATTGTGTAGTAGATTGCGATAAAATAGTCACCACGTTTTATAATATCAAAAACCTCAAATGCAAAAGTACTGAAGGTTGTAAACCCTCCACATAAACCTATTGTCATAGCACATTTAACATTTTCTGGAATATCAGTTGTACCATCAAAATAAGCAACCAACACTCCTAACACTAAAGAACCGATTAAGTTTACGGTTAAAGTTGCTAGAGGGAAGTTAAAATTAAAGAATCGCATATAAGTTAGGCTTGTCAAAAAACGTAAGACTGCGCCTATTCCGCCTCCGATAAATACTGCTATTGCATTCAAAAACATAAATAATTACCTTTTTCAATTTGTACTAAAAAAAGGGCGTTACAAGAGCGCCCTTTTAATTTTATCCACTAAACCAAAGCTATATATTTTTCAGCTTGAGTTTTCAAAATTTCAGCTTTGTCAGTTTCTTCCCATGGAACTTCAATATCAGTTCTACCCATGTGCCCATAAGCTGCAAGTTTTTGATAGAATTTACCACCATTTTTAGCAGGCAAGTTTCTTAAATCAAACTTGTTAATTATACCTACAGGTCTTAAATCGAAGTTTTTATTTACCAATTCTGACAAATCTTCATCAGCAATTTTACCTGTTCCGAATGTATCAACCAACACCGAAATAGGTTCTGCAACACCAATTGCATAAGCTAATTCAATTTCGCATTTTTCAGCTAAACCAGCTTTTACAATGTTTTTAGCAACATATCTTGCGGCATACGCTGCTGAACGGTCAACTTTTGTTGGATCTTTACCAGAGAAAGCTCCGCCACCGTGTCTTGAATAACCACCGTAAGTATCTACGATAATTTTTCTACCTGTAACACCTGCATCACCTTGAGGACCACCAATTACGAAACGTCCAGAAGGGTTAACCAAAATAATAGTGTTCTCATCAGGTTTAATTTTTTCATTTTTAAATACGAAGTCTATTACGTGTTGTTTTATATCATTTCTTATAATTTCTTGAACTTTTAGATTATCACTAATTATTCCAATTACTGGATCATGTTGAGTTGAAATTAGAACTGTGTGAATTTTTGCAGGTTTGCCGTCTTTATATTCAACAGTAACTTGAGATTTTCCATCAGGTCTTAAATAATCAACAATACCTTTTTTTCTAACTCTTGCTAATCTATAAGATAGTTTATGAGCCAAACTGATTGGTAAAGGCATCAATTCAGGTGTTTCGTTACATGCATAACCAAACATAATACCTTGGTCACCAGCACCGATTTCTTCTGTTTCTGAAGCTGATGTATCAGCGTTATCGTTTCTTGATTCTAATGCTTTGTTTACACCGCCAGCAATATCAGTTGATTGCTCATCAATACTAGTTAAAACGGCACAAGTTTTGTAATCAAAACCACCGCCATTTTCGCCTTCATAACCAATGTTTTTGATTGTTTGTCTTACTACAGATGGGATATCTACATAACAATCAGATGTGATTTCCCCACAAACTAAAGCCATACCAGTTGTAACTGTTGTTTCTGCAGCTACTCTCGATTTGTTGTCCTTAGTTAAAAATTCATCTAAAATTGCGTCTGAAATTTGATCGCATACTTTGTCTGGGTGTCCTTCTGTTACTGATTCAGAAGTAAATAAATAGTTTTTAAATGCCATTGCATTCCTCCTTAATTTATATCTGCGCCGGTAAGTTTTTCAATTCCGACCCGGCATACTTACTCCTATTATCGTAAATCAAATAACATTGAAAAGCAAATTATTACGCATTATTTCGTTTGTAAATATTTTATTAAGAACTGATTGTTTTTCTATAAATAAGTTATAATAAGAGTATGGAAAAATTCGTTCAACTTGATAAAACTAAACTAAATCACATTCCAATAAGCGAATTTGCAGATTTTATTCAACAAGATTACGAAGGCTCTAAAACTGAATATCTTGTAAACCATATTGAAAAGTGGATTTTAGATAATTACGACAAAACTGTTCACGCAAATGACCTAATGCCTACAAAAAAACTTATGTCAGATTTGCTTGATATCAGCACAGGAACAGTTCAAAATATTTATAGAAACCTTGAGGATAAAGGACTTTTATACTCGAAGCAATGCATTGGTACAATGATTGCCGATATTCATAACAAAAATGTAAAACTTAGAAAATCTGTTTCAAAGAAAGATTTTGCGATTGAATTAATAAAAACTTTTATTATAAAAAATAAGTTTAAATCTGGACAACAACTACCTTCTGCCCGTGCTATTTCTCAATATATCGGTATTCCTACCAATACAACAAGAATGGCAATGGAAAGTCTGATTATTCAAGGAATTATTGAAAAAACTGACAACAAAGACCTTAATTGGATTTTAAAATCAAATAAATTTGAGCTTAAACAAAACAACTCAAAATCGTTGATTACAAACATTGTTGCCGATATAAAAAAATACATAACCTTAAATATGCGAATTGGCGACAGAATGCCTACACACGCACAACTTGCAAAAGCCCTTAAGGTTAGTGTAAAAACAATTCACGACAGTCTTGAAATTTTGATTAGTGAAGGCATTTTACTCCCAAAACGTGGACGTTATGGAACTTGCGTTGTAAAAATGCCTGATGAATCAAAGTTTCAACCACAAATTGAAACCTCAATTTTTGCAAAATCGCAAATTACAGCAAGATACCACTATGAAAGAATACAAGATTCAATAAAAAATATGATTATTGAAAAATATTCACTTCATTCAAAACTCCCTTCAATTATGGAGATGGCAAACCTTATGGACGTTAGCCCAAATACAATAAGAAAAGCTTTCGCAAACCTTGCAGAAGAAGGTTATTTGACCTTCACAAGAGGTCGTTACGGCGGAACTTTTGTAAAAGCAATGCCAAAATCACCTACAAACCGACCGTTTGAATGGGTTGCTGTAAATCCAAAATACGCAACTTATACAGACAATTAATTATTTTGAGTGTATTTTTCAAACAAATCAGGACGGCGTTCTTTTGTGCGTTCTAGCATTTTTTGATGTCTAAACTCATTAATTTCTTTATGATTTCCGTTCAACAAAACTGCGGGAACTTCTAACCCTCTGTATTCACGAGGCTTTGTATATTGAGGATATTCTAACAAACCTTCTTCAAAACTGTCACAATCTGCTGATTCAATTTTGCCCAAAACACCTTCCAATTTACGACTTACACAATCTATTACACAAAGTGCGGGCAATTCACCACCTGTCAAAACGAAATCGCCAATTGAAATTTCTCGAGGTTGTATAATTTCTCTTATTCTTTCATCATACCCCTCATAATGTCCACATAGAATTATAACCTGCTCGAAGTTTGCCAATTCTTTTGCAACATCATTATCAAAAGGCTGACCTTGAGGTGTCATCATTATTGTACAAGAATTTTCTAACTTTTTAATGCTCTCGTAAGCATCAACATAAGGTTGTGCCATCAAAACCATTCCTGCACCACCACCATAAGGCGTATTATCTACTTTTTTATGTTTATCTAATGTAAAATCTCGCGGATTTACAGCATTCACAGAAATTACATTTGTAGAAGTTGCTCGTTTTAAAATACTGCAATTACAGTAAGAGTCAATCATTTCAGGAAACAGGGTTAATACCTCAAATTGCATTACTCTATTAACCCCTGAATTTCATTTATATAAACTTTTTTGTTCTCCAAATCAACCTCTGGCACTAATTCATCGACAAAAGGAACTAAAGAAATTTTCTTTGACAATCCTCTAACTGACAACAAATCGTTTGCGCCATTGTTTGAAACCCCAACAACAACACCGACTTTTTTGTCTTTTGAATAAACGTCTAAGCCGACAAGGTCGTCAATTAAGTATTCACCCTCGACAAGAGCTTCTTCAAATTCTTCCTGTGGAACATAAAGCAAGTAATTTTTATAAACTAAAATGTCGTTGATTGAGTTGATACCTTCAAATTTTAGTATTGCAAACTTGCTGTTAAATTTGATAGATTTAACTGTAACCTTTTTGTACTCGTTTTCAAAATAAATATAAACATGCAAAAGCGTTTTCAAGAAATCTGCTTGATTTTTTGAATATCCAACTTTAGCTTCACCTTGAACTCCGTGAAAATTTAATATTTTACCTATTGAAATATACTTACTATTCTGCATCTTCAACTTTTTTAGGTTTTCTACCGCGAGTTTTCTTTTCTGGCTTTTCTTCAGTAACTTCAACTTCTTCAGAAACTTCTTCTACTTCTGCTGATTTTTTAGTTTTTGTAGATTTTTTAGGTTTTTCTTCAACTTCAGCAGTTTCGTCATCTTCCTTTGCTTTTTTCGCTCTAGATTTTTTAGGCTTTTCTTCTGTGGTTTCAGCTTCCTTCTTTTGATTTTTAAATTCTTCAGGAGCATCTTCTCTATCAGGATTCCATCTGTCTAATCCCATTTGCGCTCTGATTAAGCCAATACCAACGTGAACACGCCATTCGTCCATTTTTAATTGAACTGCAATAATTTTGTGGCAACCAATTGGAGGTAATGGCAATAGCGGTTCATAAAGACTTCTTATCGCCATTAATTGATCTGGTGAAATAGCTAATTTACGTTTAGGGAACGGCAATTTAGGTAACATCATTTTTTGACGTACTAAATTGATACCAAAGAATACTTTTCTTGGTTCTAAACCGATTTTTTCACCTATAACTTCGTGGGCATCTGGGTTTGGTAACGGTAACATTGCTTTGTACAATGCTTCAATTTGTTCCAATTGCTCCTTGTTAATTAAAAGTTGTTTTTGTGGTTTTTGAGGTCTGCCACCACCCATTGGTCTGCGTTGTTGGTAACCGCCACCTTGAGGACGTCTTTGTTGGAAGCCACCTTGTTGAGGTCTACGTTGTTGATATCCACCTTGGTTTCTATCATATCCTCCGCGTTGTTGATAACTGCCTTGATTACGGTCATAACCACCTCTTTGTTGGTATCCACCTTGGTTTCTATCATAGCCTCCACGTTGTTGATAGCCACCTCTTTGTTGATAACTGCCACGTTGTTGATAGCCACCTTGGTTTCTATCATAATTATTTCTTTGAGGTCTGTCATATCCGCCTGCTGAGTAACCGCCAGCAGAGTATCCACCTACCGAGTAACCTCCTGCAGAATATCCGCCTGCTGAATATGAACCATTTTCTAAATTATAATTTTGTTGTTCTTGGTTATCTTGTTGCTCTTGGTGTTGATGTTGATGTTGTTCTTGTTGTTGACCTGAATCACCACCTGATGGCATCATACTTTTATCTGGATACAAACAATTTGGACAAATAACCCTTTTTGGATTTTTTGTTTCAAATTCTACTCCACACTTAATACATTTGTTTACATACATAAGACTTGCCTCTTTTTATTGGGTTTCTTTTTGCTTTATTTCTTTTAATTCCTAATCCTAACAATAATAACGGACTAATTTAGAATATACTACTTTCAAAATTTCTAATATCTTTACATGTATTATAGCAAAAAAAAATTATTTTTCTAGCATGAAAGTTACAGGACCATCATTTATTAATGAGATTTCCATCATAGCACCGAATTTTCCAGTACCCACGCTAATATCCAGTTCTTTAACTAACGTAACAAATTCTTCATATAACTCATTTGCAAGTTCAGGTCTTTCTGATTTATCAAAACTTGGACGAGTTCCTTTTTTGCAATTTCCGCATAATGTGAATTGAGAAACAATAAGCATTTCGCCGTTTATATCTTTCAAAGACTTGTTCATTTTGCCATTTTCGTCCTCAAAAATACGCAAATTGACAACTTTTTGCGCAACCCATTCAATTTGTTCTCTTGTGTCACCTTTTTCAATACCAACAAGTGCTAAAATTCCTTTACCAATTGAAGAATAAAGCTTGTTATCTATTGTGCAAGATGCATTTTTAACCCTTTGTATCAAGCATTTCATTTATAACCTCAACCTTTTTCTCTAATGTATCTATAATCATTTTTATATCTTTTGAAATAGCAGTAAAATATTGTTTTAAATTTCCAAACAACAATTCAATTGATTTTGCATCAACTAGTTGATATTTTTGTAAATTGTATGAAATTGTATAGCTTGCAGACTTATGAATAAACTTGTATATCAAGGACTTCCTAGAATAGGTTTTAGACATATCAACATACAATAACATAAGTTGTTTAAAATAAGCTCCAGCACGAGAATTAATCGTTTCATTATTAATTAAATATTCTCGTTCGTAGCTTCCAATTAAATTGTTTGCTTTATTCATTAAATTTTGAATCTCTTTTAGAACATTAAGTTCCTCATTAATCGAGTTTTTAATGCCTTGCAAATCGTATTCACAAGTTAAATTCAAAGTAATTTTTTCAAGAGGCTTTGAACATTTTAACAATTCCTCTAAAGGCACATCTTCAAAACCTTTAATTTTAGCACCTTCTAATGAAGTGTTAAATAAATTCAAATTGTTACCATATTTTTGTGCAAACTCCTCAAATTGGGATATAAACGAGGCATAATCTGCAGTTGTTGGAAGTTTGTTACCTTTTATGCCGTCAACATAATACAATTTTGCGTTAATATTTTCGATATAACGACTTAATGCCTTATTTTTTTCCTCATCAGATGCAAAAGAATTCGCATATAAAGCTTGTTTTAGACAATCTTCTTCGCCTTTTGCAATCGTAATTTCTACTTTTCCTGTTTGTGAATTTTCTTTATAGACAAGTCCTCTGTTTGTACCTGTTGAGTAGCATTTTCCATCTGTAAATGCTAAATCTTGTCCGACTAAAATTATATTTTTGCAACCCAAAAACGTTGTTGAATACAAGGCAGTGTATGAAACTGTGCCACTCGAAATATATGGTTCAGTATCTATTTTTGCAAAATTTGCCCAGATTAAATTTGCAACAGATGTGCAAGATGGGTATGAAATTTTACCTTTAAATTTCATTTTATGCATTGAGGTATGCGTATAGGGCTCTAAAATCAAGTACGAACTTGAAGTATCAACACCTTCTAATTGAGGTGAGGAATCAAATTGTTCTATGCATACAACAAAATCTGGAGTAATACCATTCTGCATCAAGGTTCTTGTAGCCTGTGAAACAGCTATAATCAAAACATTCTTCTTATATTTTTTCAATGTTTCAATATTTTTGTCTAAACTAGGACCAGCAGAAACAACCACCGCAGTTTTATCTTTATAAATATCCTTGTAATTCAAAAGTTGAGGTTCATCTAGCAAATAAGAAATATTCTCACACACTAATTTTACGGCTGGTCTTAATTTTGTTTTAAAATAATTTTCATTCAAAATTGAACGTCCCATCAAGGCTTGTATTTCATTTGCAAAAAAGTTCAACTCATTTTTAAACAATTTTGCATAAGATGGAAGAAATGAAATAACTGTTTCTGAACCTGAAATTCTCAAACCTGCATAAGCGCTTTTAAATTTTTCAAAATCATTAAAGACATAAACATTGTTTTTAGAGAGTTCAAGTGACAAATCAGCAACTTCTAAGGTGCTTGCTAAAATTTCTAAGCATGGCTCATACACTAAGACCAACCCTTTTGATTTTAGCGCAAACTGTTGGAACAAATACCCGATTCCAAAGCCGAACACAATATGCATCATCAAAGGCGAGTTTTCAACCTTTGAAAATATATTTTTTGCCTCTATTTCTGCACCAATTAAATTGTGTAGAGATTCATCGTTATAATTTAGGTTAGCCTCTTGAAGTGCTGTATTAGAAAAACAAATATCTTGCGTAATATATTCCAGTTTCATAAGTTTATCGCACAGCTCTGGATTGTACCTTGAAATTTGTTTTAAATTCGCATCTAGTATCGGATTATTTTTCAACTACTTTTCCTCTAAGCTGACCACAAGCGGCATCAATATCCGCCCCTCTTTCAAGTCTTATTGTAACCTTTTTACCAGAATGTTCAAGAATGTATTTAAACTTCATAATTTCATTGTTAGAAGATTTCTTATAATCGTTTTCTACAACTGAATTATAAGGAATTAAGTTGATATTACATTTTACATCTTTGAGCAATTCAACCAACTGTTTCGCACATTCAAGAGTATCAGTTAAATCCTTAATCAACAGGTATTCTATCGTAATACGACGACCTGCAATTTCAAAATATTTATTTAACGCCTTTTTAACATCTTCAATCGAATATTTTTGGTTAATTGGCATAATTTTATTTCTAATTTCATTAGTTGGTGCGTGAAGTGACCAAGCAAGTGTTGATTGATTATTAGCCTTTGCAAAATCTGCTATTTTGGTTGCAATACCACTTGTCGAAACTGTAATCCTTCTTGCGCCAATTTGAAATGAAGTATTTAAAAGTTCAATCGCTTTATTTACGTTTTTTAGGTTCAACAAAGGTTCA
>CAVFBQ010000099.1:0-5022 GCA_963620455.1 uncultured Eubacteriales bacterium | reverse complement strand
CCGCGATCTATATAAACATGCAATTATCTATTGTATAATATAATTAAGAATAGATTTTGGAATTATGAGAAAATATCACACACATATAACTTTAATAATTTTAGCTTGTATATTGTACGTAATGGCGAACTTCCAAAGGGTTGCAATCCCTGGGGCAATATTTGATACATTACAAGCAGATTTGCACGCAAACGCACCGATAATTACATCTTTCGGTGCAACATTTATGTACACTTATGCTTTCAGTATGCTTATTTCTGGATTGTTAGTTGATAGATTCAGTGGTGTAAAGGTTATGTTATGGGGTGGCTCATTGTTTGCAGTTGGGGCTTTAATTTTTCCTAATACAACTTACTTACCACTGTTGTATTTGAGTCGTATGCTTTTAGGTGTAGGTGCTGCTTGTTTCTATTTGAGCTTGGTTCAAGAGGTTAAAAAATGTTTTCCTGATAAATATTTTGGAATTTCAGTTTCTTTAATGTTGATTACAGGCTATATTGGTGGTGTTTGTGCAAATGCACCATTTATAATGATTACTCACGCTTTTTCTTGGCAAGCTGTAATGAATGTTTTAGCGATTATAACTCTTGTTGTAGTGTTAGTTTATGCCTTTGTATTACACTTTTTGCATGGTGTGCCTCAAAATGAACATGTGCATTTTTCATTAGAACCATTTAAAGAAGTTTTATCGAAACCTTTTAATCGCAACTTGTTCGTATTTGCGGGTTTAAATTATGGTCTTTATTATGTAATTCAAGCCGTAATTGGGGTTAAATTCTTAAAAGATTTCATTAATTTATCAGCAACTCAAGCGTCAGTTGCACTTTCTGTAATGGTCGTTATTGCAGGTGTCTCGGGGTTATCTTTGGCAACCTTAAGCAAATTATGTAATAACAGACGTGTAATTTTTATGAAAAGTGTTTGTTTGTTTACGACAATAGTTTTTGCAATAATCTTCTTATGTTTGGTGTTTGATATTAGAACTCACTTAATTATATATATGTTGATGTTGGTTGCTATTGCAGGTGGAATGTCACCATTATTAGTTCCAATTATCCATGGTACAAACAAATACGAGGTTAGAGGAACTGCCTTGAGTATTATGGACTGTTGTTTCTTCTTGTCAGTAGGTATTTTGGCAAGTTTGGTGGGTGTTTTGCTTGATGTATATGCTCCTGTTTCAAATAACGTAGGACATTTGGTTTATTCAAACAAATCTTATATGCTAGTTTTCGGAACATTTATTTTGTTCTCATTTGTTGAAATGTACAATGTTTTCAAACTTAAAGATGTAGAATAAAAAAAATCTCATTTTAATAGAGGATTTAAAATCTCTCAAAAATCCATAAAATAGAATTGTGGACTTGGAGGGAAATATTTTATGTCAACAATTGGGGCATTAACTACAAATACAGATTTACAGTCGTTGATGGCTAAAATGTACGGAAATGGCATTGGAAAGGTTAATAGCGCAAAAGAAAACTTAGAAAGTCTTTTGGTTACTAACTCAAATGATATTGATAAAAATAACGATTTTTTGAACAAGTTACAAGAACAATACCACTCTTTGGGCTTGAATAAAGCTCAAGATGAACAAGGCTTGCAGGAAACCCAATTGATTAATCAAGAATTGGGTATTCCGTCAGGTATGCAAATTCAAGGTGTTGAAGAGTCTTCTGACACAAATTCTTATCAGAATTTGTTAGACAAATTAATGGGTTCAATCGAAAAGGCTCTTGATAAAGATGACGACGGCGAAGTTTCTCAACAAGAAATGAAGGAAGGTTTTGAAAATCTTGCAAAACACGTTCCAAATAACGAGGTTGCAGGTACTTTGGCAAATCTTGGCTCAGGTAAGAATATGGCTGGGAATTTTATTCAAAACCTAATCAACAATTATAAAGACAACGGTGGAATAGCAAGTGTAATTTCATCACTAGGCTCTGTCGTTTAAATTTGATAATATAAGGAAGAGAGAATAAGGAAATCAGCGGTTTGCATTGCAAACCGCCTTATTTTATGTTATAATTCTTCGGGAATTTAGTGAGGAGTAAAGATTGTGCATAATACAAGAAAAATTACAGAGGACTTAACTTTTTTAGGTGTGAACGATAGAAGAATCGCTCTTTTTGAAAATGTTTTTCCTGTTTCAAGAGGTGTTTCTTACAATTCATACTTGTTAAAGGATGAAAAAACAGTTTTGTTAGATACAGTTGACCAAAGCGCACATGATCAATTTTTAGAAAATTTGGCTTACGCACTTGATGGCAGAAAACTTGATTACTTGGTTGTAAACCACATGGAACCAGACCACACTGCTACAATCCATGATGTAGTTGAAAAATACCCAGAAGTTAAAATTGTTTGCAATGCAAAAACTCAAACTATGTTAAAACAGTTCTTCTCATTTGATGTTGATGCAGATACAATGATTATCAAAGAAGGTGATGTTTTAGAAACAGGCAAACATAAATTAACCTTTATTATGGCTCCAATGGTTCACTGGCCTGAAGCAATGGTTACTTATGATGTGACTGACAAAATCTTATTTTCAGCAGATGCATTTGGTACGTTCGGTGCTTTAAATGGCAATATTTTTGCAGATGAAGTTGATTTTGAAAAAGATTGGCTTGATGATGCAAGAAGATATTACACAAATATTGTTGGAAAATATGGCGCTCAAGTTCAAGCTCTTTTGAAGAAGGCATCAGGTGTTGAAATTAGTATGATTTGCCCACTTCATGGACCAATTTGGAGAGAAAACTTAGGTTGGTTTATTGAAAAATATCAAAAATGGTCAACTTACGAACCAGAAGAAAACACAATATTGTTGATTTACGGCTCAGTTTATGGACATACTGAAAATGCAATGGATATTTTAGCTGGCAAACTTGCAGACAGAGGTGTTAAAAATATTAAGGTTTACGATGTTTCAAAAACTCACTACTCAGAAATTGTTGCAGAATCGTTTAGATGTTCTCATCTTGTAATCGGCTCAATTAGCTACAATGGCGGAATTTTCTGCAATATGGAAACTGTCCTAAATGACTTAAAAGCACACGCTTTAAAAAATAGAAAAGTTGCAATTGTTGAAAATGGTACTTGGGCAGCAATTGCAAGCAAACAAATTAAAGCAATATTAGAAACTATGGGTAATATGGAAGTTTTAGAACCAATAGTTACTCTAAAATCAGCACTTAAAGACGAACAAGAAGAAGATTTGAATAAACTTGCTGATGAAATTTATTTATCAATGAAATAAGGAGCTAAAAATGAAGGTTTTAATGATTAACGGAAGCGCGAATGTTCAAGGCTGTACTTATACAGCACTTAAAGAAATTGAAAAAGAACTAAACGCTCAAAACATAGAAACAGAAATTGTTTCACTAGGTAATAAGCCTATTAGAGATTGCA
Organism: uncultured Eubacteriales bacterium; assembly: GCA_963620455.1. Taxonomy (GTDB): domain Bacteria; phylum Cyanobacteriota; class Vampirovibrionia; order Gastranaerophilales; family Gastranaerophilaceae; genus UBA6984. The sequence continues at coordinate 1,608 of CAVFBQ010000099.1, read as the reverse complement.
TGGGCTGTTGTAGTTGTAGAAATTCAGGTTCAGGCAAATGTGTTTTTGAAGACGATATTATCAATAGCATAATTGAAAAAGCTAAAGATGCTGACGGCTTTGTTTTTGGCTCACCAGTTTACTACGCACACCCTTCTGGACGTTTGCTTTCAGCAATGGATAGAATGTTTTATGCAGGCGGTGCAAATTTTAAGTATAAACCTGCAGCTGCCATTGTTTCAGCACGTCGCGCAGGTACAACTGCCAGTCTTGATGCGATTATGAAACACTTTAATATCAATTGTATGCCTGTAGTTCCTTCAAATTATTGGAATATGGTTCACGGTAATGCGCCAGAACAGGTACTTCAAGATAAAGAAGGTTTGCAAATTATGCGCATAGTTGGAAAAAATTTGGCTTGGATGATGAAGTCTTTTGAAGTTGCAAAAAAAAATGGGATTGAACATCCTCCAATCGAAGAAAAAATTAAAACAAATTTTATAAGATAAGCTAAAAACACTAAATATTGAATTTTGTACGTAAAAATACGTAAGTATTTTTACGTACGTTATTTTGCGGTCTAAAACTTCAAAATAGTCATAAAAACTATCTTTCAACTAGTAAAATCCTTAAGTGACAGGCTGATAGTACGTTTTAAGAATTAATTGATAAAATGCGCAAAATAAAAGCCACTTTTTAAATTTTAGTGGCTTGAAATTTTTTCATTTTAGGAAGGGAATGTGTTAGGTAGTGTAGGTTAGTGTGTAGTGTGTGTTTTTTCTAATTTTCTCTCGTTCTTAGCTCTTTTTGTCTTCTTTAAACGGTTAATATAACGTCTCTCTCGATTATTTCTCGTGTTTTTTAATGTTTGTCAACTTTGACTTACATTTATATAAAGTATTTTCAAAATGTTGGATTTCAGACATTTGATTTTTTGTTACAATCCGTAATAAACGGTGCCAAAATGCAATAAAATCAATGTTGTAGTATAATAGTTTATTATGAACAAACGACTAATTTTTTTATCAATTTTACTTGTAATTTTATCTTGCATGTTAATACATGAGAATGTATTAAAAGTGGTATATGTCAGTCCACAAACAAATATTAGCTCTTTACGATATGCTAAAAACAGTATAAAACTTATTGATGATGCTTTAGATAGGGTGATGAGCCTTTGTAGACAAGAATATAAGGATATGGACTATCTTTATAAAAATTATTATGGAAGTGGATTTATCAAAAATAATCCAATTCCAAATGACCTAGATGTAGCTGTGGGTGTGAATTTGGGCGAATTTGATTATGATGGCGAAAATCCTTATAAAACTTCAAGAGCAATTGTAGACAAGATTTTAATATATCACTTGTACTCTCACGTGGTATTTTTGAAAAGTAAAAAGCCTTTTTTAATGGATAAACCGACAATTTTAAAGCTAAATGAGCTTGAAAGCAAAAAAGTTTCATCTATGGAAAATATTGCAGATGGCCTAGAAAAAGCTTTTAACAACGATGTTCAAATAATACATTCTACAAAAGATTATAAAGGTCAAAAAATCAATTATACATTGTTTTTTAAGCCAAATGAAATTTTCGTTGATGAAATTACTCCAGTGTTTACTTATACTT
>CAVFBQ010000098.1:0-6790 GCA_963620455.1 uncultured Eubacteriales bacterium | reverse complement strand
ATCTTAGGTTTAATCCCTAATAGTTAAGGAAGATAAATAAAATGACAAAAAAAGATGAAAACTTATTTATTGATGAAGAAGCTGAAGTTGTTAAAACTAGTAGAGATTTAGTTGGTGACTTAGTTATAGGCGAAGGTGTACCTTCTGCAAAAGCTAAGAAAGAAAAAGCAACAAAAGCAAAAACTGCATCTAAGCCACGTAAAAAGAAAGAAGCTGTTGAAGAATCTGCCGAAGTTCAAGAAGCTCAGGTTGAAGCAACTCATGAAGAATCTTTAAAACCTAAAAAAGCTCCTGAAAAACGTTGGTATATTGTTAACACGTATTCTGGATATGAAAACAAAGTTAAAGTTAACTTGGAAAAACGTATTGAATACATGAATATGGGTGAAAAAATCTTCAGAGTTGAAGTTCCTCAAAAAACTATCACTCAAGTAAAAGCTGGTAAGAAAACAGAAAAAGATGAAAAAGTTTTTCCTGGATACGTATTAGTAGAAATGATCATGGATGAAGACAGTTGGTATGTAGTGAGACATACTGCTGGTGTTACTAGATTTGTTGGCTCCGCTAAAAAACCTATCCCTGCGAGAGATAGTGAAATTAAGAAGGTTCTTGGTAGAGCAACATCTGATGCTCCTCAAAGAATTGAACTTGACGTTAAAGCTGGTGACAAAGTTAGAATTATATCTGGTCCATTTGCCGAATTTGTCGGTGATATCACCGAAGTTTACCCAGATAAGGCTAAATTAAGAGCTAACGTTTCAATCTTTGGTCGTGAAACACCTGTAGAGTTAGAATACAAACAAATTCAAAAATTATAATAAAGCGAAAGCTTAAAACTAAGTAAATTGTGGAAGGGATTACCCGCTATTACCACAGAAAGGACAAAAAATGGCAAAAAAAGTAGTAGGAAAAATCAAACTTCAAATTGAAGCCGGAAAAGCAAATCCATCTCCTCCGGTTGGTCCTGCATTAGGTCAACACGGTGTAAACATCATGGATTTCTGTAAACAATTCAATGCAAAAACTGAATCACAAGCTGGTTATATTATTCCGGTAGTTATTGATGTTTATGAAGACAGAAGTTTTTCATTCGTGACAAAATCACCTCCAGCTCCTGTTCTAATCAAGAAAATTTTGAATCTTCCTAAAGGTTCAGCAACACCAAACAAAACAAAAGTCGCTGAAATCACTCAAGAACAACTTGAAGAAATTGCAAAAATCAAAATGAACGATTTAAATGCAACAACAATGGAAGCTGCTGTTGAAATGATTAAAGGCTCTTGCCGAGCTATGGGTGTTACTGTAAAGCAGTAATAAGTACTAATTTATGAATGGAAGGATGTTTAAGTCCGTTACTACCACGAAAGGAAAATTAAGATGTCAAAATTAACAAAAAAACAACAAAAAGTTCAAGAGTTGTTGGAAGGTTTTGAACAACCATCAACAGGTCTTGATGCATTAAAAAAACTAAAAGAAGTGTCAGAAGCTGTTTCAAAATTTAATGAAACTGTAGAATGTCACATGAGATTAGGTATTGAAGTTAAACACGCAGATCAACAAATTCGTTCAACAACGGTATTACCTGCTGGTTTAGGTAAAACTGTTAGAGTTTGTGTTATCGCAAAAGGTAACAAAGTAGATGAAGCTTTAGCTGCTGGTGCGGATTTCGCTGGTACTGAAGATATTATTGAAAAAATTGAAAAAGGCTGGTTTGAATTTGATACATTAATTGCAACTCCAGATTGTATGGGTATGCTAGGTAAATTAGGTCGTGTTTTAGGACCAAAAGGCTTGATGCCAAACCCTAAAACAGGAACTGTTACACTAGAAGTAGGCAAAGCAGTTAGTGATGCTAAAGCTGGTAAAGTTGAATTCAGAGCTGATAAACAAGGTATGATTCACTGTCCAATCGGTAAAGTTAAATTCTCTGTAGAAGATTTAATGAAAAATTATGCTACATTAGCAGAAGCTATTTTGAAAGCAAAACCTGCTTCAGCGAAGGGTACTTACATTAAATCAGCTTACTTATCGACTACAATGGGTCCTGGTATCAAATTAGATACAAAAACTTTAGCTGCAGAAGTTAAAGATTATATTGGCGCATAGTTGATTGAAATTTTTAGGCGTGGCTTTCGCCACGCCTTTTTTAATAATTATTTTTACAAAGAAAGATTTAAGATATGAATAAAGGTTTATTTATTACATTTGAAGGTGCTGACGGTTGTGGAAAAACAACTCAAATCAAGTTATTTACAGAATATTTGAATAATAGAAACTTTGATGTTGTTTTAACTAGGGAACCTGGTTGTAAAGGTTTAGGCGAAAAAATTAGAGCGCTTTTGCTGGATTATGATGGTGAGGTATCTTCTGTGTGTGAATCCTTCTTGTTTTTAGCTGATAGAGCGCAAAATGTTGATATTATTGTCCGTAAAAATGTTGAACAAGGTAAAATAGTCATAAGTGATAGACATACTGACTCTTCACTCGCATATCAAGGTTATGGTAGACAATTAGATGTTAATAAAATAGATATGTTAAACAACATTGCTACAAGTGGCTTAAAACCTGATTTAACAATTGTTTTTGATATTGATGTAGAAACTTCAATGTCAAGAGTTGGTAAAGAAAAAGATCGTATGGAATCTGCGGGTAAAGAATTTTTTGAAAGAGTCCGTCAAGGATATTTAAAGATTGCTCAAAAAGAACCAAACAGAGTTAAGGTTATTAACTCCGTTGATTCAATTGAGACTATTCATAAAAAGGTTGTTCAATTATTTGTTGAACTCGAAGAAAAATTGGCTAAGTAGTTTATAGCCTTTTAAAAAGCTCTTGTAATCCATTTTTTCATCTGCTGAGTGCATATTGTAAAGGTCTGCAAGTCCCATTAAGAATGGAATGAATGTTTCGCCTTTTGCGTTTTTGTGCTGGCAGTAAATATGAGTTTCAGCACCTGCATGGAATGAATTTATTTCGTATTTTATTCCAAGTTTTTCAGCTGCTCTTTTGAATACTTCAGGAATATAGGTATCATCAGATTTTTCAAAGGCTGGCATTTTTTGTTTGAACGTACCTTTCGCTACGGCAATACCTTCATATTTTTTATTAAAGTCTTCAAGCAAGCATTGAATCTTAGCAATTAATTCATTTTCTTTTGGTAATGACGCACTTCTAATTGAATATGTTGCTTCCGCGTATGGGTTTAATACATTTGTAACTTTAATATCGCCAGCTTTGATTCCGCCTAAATTAATTGATGTTACAACACCTGTTTCATCTTCGTAGTATACACCTTGAGGAATAGTGTTGCATAATTCTGCCATTAATTTTGCGGCATTTGGTTTCGTTTTATCTGCAATTTCAATGCCAGAGTGACCGCCTTTACAAGAAATTTCAACATGTCCGTTACAATAGCTAGCACCTGAAATTTGTAAAACCCCGAAAATATCAGCATCGCATACAATAACATATTTTGAATTTAATTTGTTATAATCAAAGTTGTGAATACCGCTCATGCCATTTTCTTCGTCACGTGTGAATACAACTTCTAATCCACCGTGTTTTAGGTCTGATTTTTTAGTATCTTTTAATAGCTTTAATGCTGCTGCAATCCCAAATTTGTCATCACCACCAAGAGTTCTGTTATTAGCTTTAATAAAATCACCATCTAGCATTGGAATTACGGGTGTATCATCACCGACAACATCCATATGTGAAGATAATGCCAATAACGGTTTTGTTGGATCAGTTGCTGGCAATTTAATGATTACATTACTGTAGCTGTCTGTTTCAAAATGTAAGCCTTCTTTTTCACAAAAATCTTTAATCCACGCAACAACTTTTTCTTCATGTAATGAAGGTGATGGTATGCTTGCGAGATTGTAGAAAATGTCAATTAATTCTTCTTGTTTTCTTAAATTTTCCATTGTTTCCATAATTATTTTCCCCTAAAAAATCTTTGATCAGTACCGTTTTTGCCAATAGGCACTTTAATATTTCTCATGCATTTAGGACACCTACCAACGTATGCTGTACTGTCTTTATTTTGATAAATTCTGCCATAAACTCCACAACATTCAAATAGTATACCTAAGAAATTTCGTGGTGTTCTATTATTTTCTTCTGTCATATAATTACCTTCTTTGGCAATTTTGTTTAGATTTGCCTGTTAACACTGTGTTATTTGAGAAAATGCTTGTTGTAAGAGTTTTGATATATTTTTCTTGCAAATGAGCATAATCAAACAAGATTATACCACCAAGATTAAGTTTGCGAGTCTCGTGAATTTGTCTTACAAGGTCTTCTTCTGAACCTCCCATGAACGTTACAAATAAACCTGCATATAATTTTGTCCTCGGGGACATATCCTTCAACATATCAAATATCATCATCTTGATAGTTTTAGCATCGCAAGTTAAAAATAATGGTGTAAAACCATCAATGAAGTTATTATCCGACCAAGTAGTCCAGTCTTGTTGTTTTGTTTCTAAAGCCATTTGTCGGTTTGGAAATACAACGGCAGTTAGGAATATTCGGTTTTGTCGACAAATTTTAGATACCCCTTCTATGTATTCCGTAATTTTGTCTTGTCTATATTTATCCCATTCATTCCACATTTTAGTGTCACTGTAAGCAATATTTACAGGGTCAATGCCATATATCAACTTAAATTCATCTCTTGCATATTGAGTGTATCCCCAATTTGACTGAGCATAACCGGCATATCTAGCTGAAATTGATTGTGGATATCTTACATAGTCTATATTTATGCCATCTGGATTATAGTGACCAATAATTTCCTTTAATAAATCGAATAAAAAGTTTTGCACTTCTGAATTTGCGGGATCAAGAAAATATCCATTGTGCTCAGATGTTGAAGCAACAGGTAGCTGAGCTTCAATATTTCGTAAATTTACGTTTGACCATTCAGGTTTTACAGCAAGTATAGTGTTGCCAATATTGGGTTTATTTCCAGTGTAGAATGATTCAAACCAAATGTTAACTTTAATCCCACGTTTGTGTGCTTCTGTAATCCATATTTTTAACGGATCTATTCCTGAAAATTTTTCATTTTGTTCAATAAACCCATATTTTTTCATAGTTTCACTAGGAAATATTGTTCGTCCATGAAAATATGTTTCTAGGAAAATATTGTTTATGCCTGTGGCTTTTAGGTGATCTAGAGTAGCAATTATATTGGCTTCTTTAGTGCTTGTAGGTCTAATCCAAATACCTTTTAGTTCGGAAGCTTTATAAGGTATTGCTGCTGCCATCGCTTGATTTGCATTTTGTACCGCTAACGAAGCAAACTGCTGAAGCTCTGATGTGTTGTGCTCCGCTTTTCTAACATAATGTTTTGCTTTTGCCAGATAAGCCTTTGTTGGTTTTGAATTATAATTAAAGGAATTTCTTTGATAATAATTCATTATTGTTGTAGCTTCTTCAATTTTTTCTTTTGCGGCAAACAAATAACTTCGAGATGTATTGTATGCAGTAATTGTCATTGTTGTTTTGTCAATTGATATAATTGTTCCAATCTCAATATTTTTATTTAGCCAAGTTTTAGCACGTCCATGTGCGCTTATAACAAGTCCATTTGATGGAATTAATGAATCTGCACCACTTAGTGATGTTACAATATTACCCTCGACGATTGCTTCTCCACCATATTCGTTTGTTCCTGATGATGGAGATGTATATTCTGGAGTGTATACAACCAATTGATTTGCACCTCTAAGACCAGGGTACATGCTTGCCATCCAATTGGTAGCTGGAGTTGGGTTTATTGCACTGATTTTATATACATTTTTTCTGTAAATTTCTTCATTTGGGCTCGGTGAATATGGCGAAAACACATCATCAAGCGCTGTTGATGAGCTTTGTATAAATACAAATATTAAAAATAAGCATGTTACTTTGTTTATAAATGATTTCATTTTACTCCCCGTTAATCATTGTAGAAATAAGGTTTTTTGCGCATATAATATTGCGATTTTTCATATTGTAGCGCATCAATTGATTGCATTTTACTTTTTAATTTATTACTCGGTTTTAGTGCATAAGCTCTTGAGTAGAACTGTTTTGCCCTGACCAAGTCCCCCAGTTTTTCGTTTGTTTCCCCTATATTATAATACAAGGAATACTTATTGGGATAGTTATTTTTTAAAGCAATTTTATAATACTTCATTGCTTTATTAAAATCTTGATTATCAAAATAAAATCCAGCATATAAATAGCTTACATAAGGGTTATTTCTCTGTAAATTTAAGCCATGATCAAAATTTGAACGAGCTAATGTGTATTTACCTAATTTATGATAAATATATCCAATTTTTCCGTAAGTAACTACTGTTTCTGGACTTATTTCTGTTGCGGTAATATATGAACCTAATGCTTGTCTGTAATTAAAATCTTGTTGAATTTTTGTTTCTGAAACTTTAGGATTTTCAGCTTTTTTTAGATAATTATCTCCATGAATGAGGTATTGTCTTTCTTTTAAAATTGAGTAGTCAATATAAACTGAATCAAACTCAATTTGCCCTTCAAGTGCGTAAGCTGAGAGTGTTGAAAAATTTAGACATATGATTAATAAAAATATTTTTAAGTTTTTCATAATATAAATTTACTTAATAATTCACAACATTTACTATTATATCAATAAAATTTTGGTTATCATAATATGTAACATGGAGTAATAATTGATGAGCGAGTTATTCTTTTTATTAATGTTCATAATACTAGCAACAGCTTTTGCGATTGCATCTGTAGTTGCCGCATATATTGTTTCTTATCG
>CAVFBQ010000097.1:0-4270 GCA_963620455.1 uncultured Eubacteriales bacterium | reverse complement strand
ATTTCTAACATCTGTCAATATTTTTGCGGAAACAGCTCTTGATTTTTCTGTACCGTCTTTAAGTATTGCCTTAACCTCGTCCAAATGATTTTCAAAATATTTTCTACGTTCACGAATTTCTTTAAAATGTTCGTTAACTTTTTGTGCTAATTGACGTTTACAATCTGCACAACCACGTTTTCCAGCCTTACATTCAGCTTCTACTTGAGCAACCTCTTCTGGAGAACCAAAAATTTGCCAATATTTGAACGCAACTTCACACTTGTCAGGGTGTCCTAAATCGTCTTTTCTAGCACGTGAGCGGTCTGTAATACATTGCATAATTCTTTTTGTTGTAGTTTCCTCATCATCAGAAATTTTTATGTCATTATTAAAGGATTTACCCATTTTTGCACCGTCTACACCTGTCAATAGAGGACAGTTATTTAATTTTGGAGAAGGCTCTACAAAATAATCCGTATGATAAACATTATTAAATCTACGTGCCATATCACGTGTTAATTCAACATGCGCAACTTGGTCTATACCAACAGGCACATAATGAGCGTTTACGGCAAGAATATCCGCTGTCATAAGCACTGGATAGCCCATCAAGCCAAATCCAATTTGAGAATTTGTGCCTTCTTTAGATTTTAAAATTTTTGCCATATCTTTAAGTGTTGGATCACGTTCTACCCAATTTTGAGGTGTAACCATGCCCAAATAAATATTTAATTCGGCAATTTCTGGAATTGAAGATTGAACAAATATTGTCGCTTTTTTAGGGTCAATTCCGCAAGAAAGCCAATCAATTACAACGTTATAAACATTGTCTTTTAATTGTTCTGTTTTGTCATAGCCAGTTGTAAGCGCATGCCAATCTGCAACAGAAAAGTAACATTCATAGTCATTTTGAAGGTTTACCCAGTTCGATATTACCCCCATATAGTGTCCTAGATGAAGTCTGCCTGTCGGACGCATTCCCGACATTATTCTTTTCTTTTCTTCCATAAATACCTCCAAAAGTATTGTATCAATTTTATTTTAAGTTTGCAATATAATCAGAAATTTTATCAATACACCAATTCATAGACCAATGGCTACCGCGTGGCGCTAAATATAATTCTGCACTCTCGTTTATAAGTGCCAAAATTCTTGCATTTTTAGATGGAGCTACACGGTCAGTTTTTGAATGAACCAACAAAATTGGACATTTTACCTTTGGCAAGGTTTTAAAATTATCAAATTTTTGTATAAATTCAACGTCTTTAAAGTGTTTTTTAATATATCTTTTTAGAAAACGAACTCTCAAACGTCTTAAATAGAAGTTCGCCATGTCAATTGCAGAATAGTGCATATTTAAAACCGCTGATTGTAAAATAAGCGCTTTAACGTCATTGTTTACTGCCGTATTCGTTGCAACGGTCGTTCCTAAAGAGTGCCCCCATATAATTACATCTTTTGAGTCTATACCCAAGTCTTTTAGCTTATTAATCGCTGTTTGTGCATCAGTATAGATTCCTTTTTCTGAAGGTAAGCCCCAGCTTCTGTAATGACCGCGATACGACAGCATAAATAAACCGTAACCCTTTTTCAATGCAAATTCTGCTATATCTTGATGGCTCAAAATTGATTCAGCTTGACCATGAAAATACAAAATGGTCGGCTTATTTTCTTGAGGTTTTATAAACCACGCAAAAAGCCTTGCTCCGTCAAGCGTAACAAATCTAACGGTCTTAAATTTACCTAACAAGTCGCGTTTTATTCTCACAGCTCTTAATTTCGCAGGTTGAAAAATTAAGTAATTCTCCATACCCATTCTGAAAAAGCGCAAAAACTTGGAATTACCCATAAAAAACGGATAAATCACAATATAAAACAATTTTTTGACCAATAATAGATAAAAAATAAATTTACGCATAAGTTCATTATAACACTACCTGTAAATATTTCAGTAGTTTATTAACCAATCGTAACGACTATTTTTCAAGATATGGTTTTAAATATTGTCCAGTATAAGAGTTTTTGCATTCAGCAACTTGCTTTGGTGTACCTTGTGCAACGATTTTTCCACCACCATTACCACCTTCTGGACCTAAATCAATGATATGGTCTGCCACTTTAATCAAATCCATGTTATGTTCAATAATTAAAAGCGTATTACCATTATCAGCAAGTTTTTGAATAATTTTAATAAGTTTATCTAAATCAGCCCAATGCAAGCCAACAGAAGGTTCGTCCATTAAATAAAGAGTTTTTCCAGTAGCCTTCTTGTTCAATTCAGAGGCTAATTTTATACGTTGAGCTTCACCACCTGAAAGCGTAGTTGAACTTTGACCTAATTTTATGTAATCTAAACCTACATCATAAAGAGTTTGAAGTTTACGTTTGATTGGCGCAATGTTTTCAAAAAAATCTAATGCCTCACCAACACTCATCTCTAAAACATCTGAGATTGATTTGCCCTTATATTTAACTTCTAAAGTTTCGTGGTTGTAACGTTTACCCTTGCAGACATCACATTTTACATAAACGTCTGATAAAAAGTTCATTTCAATCTTTTTAACGCCATCACCTTTACAAGCCTCACAACGTCCGCCTTTCACGTTAAAGCTAAATTGACCTTGAGTATAACCGCGAACTTTTGCTTCATTAGTTTTTGCAAACAAAGCTCTTATTGGTGTAAAAATATCCGTATAAGTTGCTGGATTTGAACGAGGAGTTCTTCCAATTGGGGATTGGTCAATAGAGATAACTTTATCAATATTCTCAAAACCTAGAATTTCATCAACTCCTTGAGGTTTTGGTTTATTACGGTAAAGTTTATGGATTGCATATTGATTAATAATATCTTGCATTAATGTTGATTTTCCTGAACCTGAAACACCTGTTAGCAGAACAATTTTACCTAACGGAATATCAACATCAATATTTTTCAAGTTATTCAAGTGAGCATTTTTTACAACTAAATGCCCTCCGTTACCCTCTCTTAATTTTGAAGGAACTGGAATAAAACGTTCTCCACTCAAATATTTACCCGTAATTGAATCTTCACATGCTATGATGTCATCAACTTGACCTTGACAAACAATCTTGCCACCGTTTAAACCTGCATTTGGACCAATATCAACAATATAATCGGCATTTCTTATTGTATCCTCGTCATGCTCAACAACAATAAGCGTATTACCCAAATTCCGTAATTTCATCAAGGTCTTAATTAATCTATCATTATCACGTTGATGCAAACCAATAGAAGGTTCATCAAGAACATATAATACCCCTGACAAACCACTACCAATTTGTGTTGCAAGTCTAATTCTTTGAGCTTCACCACCTGAAAGTGTGCCCGCCATACGTGCCAAATCTAAATATCCTAAACCTACATCTTGCAAGAATTTTAAGCGCGCTCTAACTTCGTCTAAAATTTGTTTTGCAATCTGTAAGTCGTAATCCTTTAATTCTAAATATAGTGAGTCAACAAAAGTTATTGCACTATCAACAGACAATTTTGTAAATTCATAAATATTTTTACCACCAATTGTTACCGCCAATGGAAATGGTTTTAATCTTGCCCCACCACAAGCTGTACAAGGTTTTGTAACCATATATTTTTCAATCTCGGCTTGCCAGTATTCGCCATTTGCCTCGTGATATTTACGTTCTAAAAATGGTATTACACCCAAATATCTTGTATACTGAGATTTATATCGTTGAGTTCCAAATTGCTTTACAGAGATTTTTAAAATATCCTCTGAACCATATAAAACAATATACTGTTGCTCTGCTGGCAGGTTCTTAAACGGGAGTTCCATATCTATTCCGTAATGTTTACAAACTGAACTCAATAAATCCTCATAGTAGTCTGTGGTTGATTTTGCCCAAGGATATATTGCACCGTCTTTTATTGACAAGTTTTTATCAGGAACGACCAAATCTGGGTCTATAATAAAGTCTGCTCCCAAGCCTGAGCATCTTTCGCAAGCACCATAAGGACTATTAAAACTGAATGTTCGTGGAGCTAATTCTTCAAAACTTAACCCACATTTTTCACAAGAAAATTTTTCTGAATACAAAATTTCTTCTTTTGCTTGCACTAAATCAACAATAACCACGCCATTGGCTTTTTTCAATGCTGTTGAAATACTATCTGTCAAGCGGGAACGAATTGAATGTTTTATTACTAACCTGTCAACAACAACAGAAATATCGTGTTTTTTAGTCTTTGAAAGTTCTATATCTTCTTCATCTAAATTATAAACATCACCATCAACTTTAACTCTTACAAAAC
>CAVFBQ010000096.1:0-4955 GCA_963620455.1 uncultured Eubacteriales bacterium | reverse complement strand
TTTCAGGAGCCGAATTGTCTGTAAAGGTTGCATTTTCATTAATTGGTATTATGGCTTTTTGGCTTGGTATTATGAAAATTGCTGAAAAATCAGGTATTGTAGATTTTATTGCAAAGATTTTAAAACCAATTGCAAAATGGCTGTTTAAAGATGTTCCTTCCGATAATAAAGCCATAGGTGATATTGCAATGAGTTTTTCTGCAAATGCCTTAGGTTTAACAAATGCTGCAACTCCGATTGGCTTGAAAGCTATGGAAGAGTTACAAGAAATTAATAAAGATAAAAACTCAGCATCAAATGCGATGTGTATGTTTTTGGCAATGAATACTGCCGGTTTCCAAATAGTTCCAGCGACAGTAATCGCAGTATTGGTTGGAATTGGTTATAAAAATCCCACTGAAATTATAGCGCCAACATTGATTGTAACAGGAATTGCGTTTTTATCTTCAATTTTTGTGGCAAAGATATTTGAAAGATTTTGGAGGCCTCAATAATGCACTTACAATGTCTTATGAATAGTTTTTCTTTATGGATTTTACCAGTAATTTTGATGATAATTTTAACAGTTGGATTAATTAAAAAAGTTCCAATTTACGAGGCTTTTACTGATGGGGCAAAAGGCGGTTTTAATGTGGCTGTTAATATAATTCCGTACTTGGTTGCAATACTTGTTTCTATCTCTATGCTAAGAGCTTCTGGTGCAATTGATATGTGTGGCAATGTGTTATCAGGAATTTTAACAAAATTATCAATACCAGTAGATGTTTTACCTCTAATGTTTGTTCGTTCATTATCAGGCTCTGCCGCGCTAGGAGTATTTTCTGATATTGCAAATAATTTTGGACCTGATGCTTATGCAACAAAACTTGCGGCTGTTATTGTGGGAAGTTCTGAAACTACATTTTATGTTTTAGCAGTTTATTTTGGTTCTGTAAAAATTGCTAAAGTTAGATATGCGCTTTTAACTGGTTTAATCGCAGATTTTATTGGAATACTGGTAGCAGTTGTGGTTGCGCATCAGTTCTTCTTGTAGAATCAACCCAGCATTGAGTTACAGTCGATGTTACAGAAGGTTTTGTTTCTTTTCTGATTAATGTAGCATAGTTGATGTTTACAAAATCAATTTTGTCTAGTTTTTCTACTGTAAATTCTTCACTTCCGCAATTGTGGCAGAAATTACCAATAGGAACTACTTTGCCATTTCTTACAACTGCTTTTTGTTTTACGCCACAGCAAGAGCATTTTACGATAAACCATTGATTTTCAACCAATGCTCCACAATCAGGACAATATCCAAAATCTTTGTCCAAGCTCATGTGTTCATGACGGCATTTTTTGCCGAATAAAGTTTCAGCGATAAGTTCTAAATTCATAATTTACCTCGATTGCATTTTGTAGAAATAATGTAGATGTATTATATTTAATGAGGTATATGCGTAAGTCAAAATTTCAGAAAGAATAGTTTACAAAAGTTAACATTATTCTTGCCTAAAAGGCAATTTTTTTTAAACGAAATACTTTAATAAAGTACGAGAACGAGAGATATTTCAAGATGTTTCTCTCAAGTATCGAATATTTTATCAATGAAATAAAATATGAGTAACGTAATATAATCCAAGAAAGGATATAGAACAAAGATTTAAAATAAATTAGGAAAAGGATAAGGTAAGAAAAAGAAAAATTTAGGTTTGGTTAGTAAGATTTAAGGCCTCTCTCACGAGAGGTATTTTTATATGTTAAGAAATGTAAAGTCTAAAAGAGAGAAAAAAGCAATTTTTTGGAAACAAAATACTTTATATAAGTACGAGAGATAACCAAAGAGAGTAAAAAGATGTTTGTAACTTTAAATGTTGAAGTAAAAAAATACCAAAAAGAATTAGCATTAAAACAATATGAAGCTACAATCAACACAGATAAATTAGAAGAAGTTACATCAAAATTAACAGATTTAGAATCAGCATACGGTAAAAACAATTTAAAAAATAACTCAGCATACCAAGATTTAGTAGCATACCAATTAATGTATAATACAAAAAAAGATTCATTAGAAACAGAAATGGAATTCTTGGAAAGCGCATTATCTTCATTCAAAACAGCTAGAAACAACAACATCAAAAGTGACTTATCTTTCTGGTGCTTAAGCTAATTTCTAGCAAACAAATGGAATAGTTAAACAAAGATTTTTATATACTCTCTCAAAACTCAAATACTCTCTCTCTCTCAATTATTTTTAAACAGCAAAGTTTAGATACCACCTGTTAGGTGGCTTTTTTATTGTCTAATTTTCAAGTATAGCAAGCCATTCGCCTCACCGTGTCCGTAAATTTAGGTACGTTAAAATACGTACGTTTTAAAACGTACAAATTTTAATGGCAAATGCTTTATAATGGTATAGTAAGAAGTTAAGACAGATATTTTCTGTCAACCAGCTCATCTGGCATAAATTGCTGGTAAGCATCTTTTGCTATGTGAGAATAGATGTACCCTTCACCAAAACCGTACCTTGCGGCATCTTTATAGTGTGCATCTCTTAAATGCATTGGCGGAGCATAATCTTTGCCATTGTTAATATCTGATAATGCCTCATCAATAGCCATAATTGCTGAATTTGATTTTTTTGAATTAGCAACATAAATTACAGCTTCTGCAAGTGGAATTCTAGCCTCTGGAAAACCTAGCAGTTCAACAGCTTGATAGGCACTAACTGCAAGCGAAAGAGCCATTGGATTTGCAAGTCCTACATCTTCTGCGGCTGTAACAATCAAACGACGAGCAATAAATCGAGGGTCTTCACCTGAAGCAATCATTTTTGCTAAGTAATAAATTGCAGCGTTTGCATCTGAACCTCTAAGACTTTTTTGAAAAGCTGAAGCGCAATCATAATGTTCTTGTTGCGAATATCGAGTTTTTCTTGATTGAGCAAGTTTTTCAATAATATCTACATTCAAAACTCTTTTATCATCTTTGTAATTGCTAGCAAAATAAGCGTTTTCAACAAGATTAAGCGCATAACGAGCATCACCTCTAGCTAGGTTTGCGATAAATTCAACAACCTCCTCATTAAAATCGATCGGTTGATTATTTTCAGCTAAGTATGAAAAACCATTTTTCACAACTTTAAAAATTACGTCATCAGAAAGATTTTCAAGACGTATAACTTGAACTCTTGACAACAAAGCAGGAACAACTTGAAACGAAGGATTTTCAGTTGTAGAACCAATCAAAAAAATTGTTCCATTTTCTAAGTGAGGCAAAAGTGCATCTTGCTGTGTTTTAGAGTATCTATGAATTTCATCAATAAACAAAACTGTTTTTTGTCCATTTCTGAGAGCTTCTTTAGCCTTTTCAACAGCTTCTTTAATATCTTTAACGCCAGAGGTTACAGCAGAAATTTCAATAAACTGAGCCTTGACTGTATTGGCAATTATCCTTGCTAGGGTTGTTTTACCACAACCTGAAGGTCCCCACAAAATAAGCGAAAATAATCTGCCTGATTTTAGCAAATTAAACAAAGGCGAGTTTTTTGAGATAACATTTTCTTGTCCTAAAAATTCATCTAAAGTTTTAGGACGTAACAAATCAGCCAATGGAATTTGTTTATTTTGATTTTCTAGTTCCGTAAATAAATTGTTCATAGTATAATTGTAACATCAAAAGGAATAATATAAAAATGAAGAAAAAAATAATCATCGGAAGTTCAATATTCTTAATACTTTTGGTCGCATTCATTTGTGTATCACTTGCTCCAAGAAACACTAAATCCTTAGAGCAAGAAGTTGTTTTTTGGACACTTCAAATGAATGATTTTACTCCTTACATGACAGAAATTATTACAAAATTTGAATATGAAAATCCTGACATAAAAATCAAATGGATTGATGTTCCATTTTCAGAGGGGGAAAAACGAACTCTTGCGGCAATTTTGAGTAACAACCCGCCATCGTTAGTAAATTTAAACCCAGATTTTTCAAGTGTTCTAGCCCAAAAAGGCGCTTTGGAAGAAATTTTACCTGAACAATTAGGAACTTTTAATAAATCAATTTTAAAATCCTTAGAAGTAAATGGCAAGATGTATGCTATACCTTGGTATGCAACATCAGCTGTAACTATTTATAATAAAGCATTGTTAGAAAAAGCTGGTTTTAAAATTCCACCTACAACTTACGAGGCAATGGGGCAATATGCACTTGAGGTTAAGGCAAAAACTGGCGCATACATATTTATGCCAACACTTACCGAAAACGATACAATGCTTAAAATTTTGAATAAGTACGATATCAACACACCTTATGCAGTAAAAGCTCCTAATTCAATTGAAATTTTTGACTTTTATAAGAAATTGTATAAAGAAGATTTAATTCCAAAAGAAAGCATTAACCAAACTCACAGAGAAAGCTTGGAAAAGTATATGTCTGAATACATTGTATCAATTCAAGCAGGTGCAAACTTCTTAAATCTAATTAAAGAAAATGCGCCAAATGTGTATAAAAAGACTGACGTATCAACACAATTAGTTGGTTCAGAAGGTCAATACGACTTTTCGTTAATGAACTTTGTAATACCAAAACGAGCAAAGAATAAAGAAGCTGCACTAAAATTTGCATTGTACTTAACTAATGAAGAGAATCAGTTAAAATTAGCTAAATTGACTAATGTTTTAGCAACAAACGAAAATGCGCTAAAAAATGAATACTACCAAAAATATGATAAAAATGACGTTTTAGCAAAAGCTAGAGTAATAAGCGCTCAACAATTAAACAAGGTTGAGCCTGTATTAAAACAACAAAATTCACAAAAAGAAATAAACAATGTTATAAACACTGCTACACAATTAATTTTAGTTGACAATGTGGACACGAAAAAAGTTTTAGATTCTGCATCTAAAAAATGGTCAAAATTGATTGAATAGGCGTTTACACTACGTAAAGATTTTTTTACAGTCATGCAATAAGAGC
>CAVFBQ010000095.1:0-3477 GCA_963620455.1 uncultured Eubacteriales bacterium | reverse complement strand
TTCCCATTGTTGTTGCTGATTTTGCCACAATTTTTGCAAAACCTGCTTCTGGAGCGCTCAATAATACTAATGCAGACAATACCGAACGAGTTGCACCTCTTACTGCAGCCGCACCGATTTCTTGAGAACGGTTGTATTTATCAACTCTTTCTTGAATGTCATTTGTATGACCATAAGCATTTTCGTAAGATTCGTCATATTCTTTTTGTAATTCTTTTAAAGTTTTTCCGCCACGAACATTTTTTGCAGTATCTTTCATTGTTTCGTCTAAGAATTCTGCCATAACTCCGTATGCATTGTATTTTTCTTCCATAGACATTTTTTCAGTATTCATTCCAGAAGCCTTTAAAGTACCATCTAGAGTTTCTTTTGAACCAATAATTGATACTAAAGATTTTTCCATACTTTCAAAAATTTGTTCTTTTGGTGTTGTATGATAAAAATATGGAATAGAACCTGTTATTGCATAAGGATTTATTTTTTTCTCAACCTTATCTTGAAGTTTACCATTGTGTTCTTTGAATACAGTTAAATCGTCAGACAATTTTTTAGACACAATGTCAGACATAGCCTGAGTTGTAACGGCTAATTTGAACTGTTTAACTTTTTTATTATAATTTCTAATTTTTGCATTGTTGTATTCAATTCCAAAAACTTCTTGGAATTTTTCAGGGAATTTCTTTTCTTTAATTGACTCTTTTAACTCGTCAACTTGTTGGTTGTATGTATCAATGTCTTTTTGAACTAGAACGGCTCTATTTTTTGAATTCCATAAAATACTTACACTATCTGCAACTTTTCCAGCCCAACCTTCAGATGCTAGTTGACCGTCAAGAGATAATTGTGCATTTTGACCTATGGTTTTAAGCGCTTCGGTAGTTTTTTCGTACTGTTTTAATCTATTTGAAGAACCTGTAAAATTAACATTAGAACTGTGTACAAAAGAGTCCGGTTTTTGAACATAAGAAGAGTGGCGAAATCCGTTATTAGATTGCACTTTTTGAATATTATTAGTAGATTTAACTGCATTTAATATGTTTAAATTAATCACAATATTCCCTAAATTTTACATTAACTTTGAATTAATAAAGTACCGTAAAAATAATAATTGCCATGTTTTTGACTATTTGTTACATTTTGTAAAGCTGTAAAAGGGGCTTTTGGAGTCTATTTTAGGCATAAGGCAAATCTCTAAAACTCAGTATACACAATACTTTTCCCGAAACCATACTTTTTGAAAATTTGACGTTTGAAGAGTCGATGGAACTATTTTTGGAATGTTTTTAATCTTTGCTCTCAAGCGTTTTATTTTGTTTTACTGGCAGAAAATTATTTTCGGTTACAACCTTTGCTCCAGTTTTTTCTTCAAAATCATCTTTAGCTCTTTTGGCAATATTCCCCCCAACTTGTGCTGCTTTAGTGTTTTCTTCCATTCCAGTTGCATTTTCACTCTCTGCAACCTGTCTTGTTGACAATTCTGCTAAAGCGGTAAAAATAAGTTCGGCTTCACTCATGTGATCTCTTAGATTTTGATATTTTACCCCCTTTAATTTCTTGTGCTCTTTGACCGACAAACCAGTTCATTCTTGGTGAATAATATTGGTAAGAATTGCATATTCTTCACCTTCTGTAATTTCATGGTCTTTCCAATAATCTGTCAATTTATTCCTAGTTTCTTGGCCAGTCATTCTTTGTTGAATCCATTTATCAGAACGACCAAGTTTTTTATAAGTTTCTCTTGCTCTATCAATTGCAGTTGAAGGCTCTGCAATTTCTTTCATTCTTTCATAACCAACTTTAGCAACTAAAAATCATTCATTCTCTGATGGAAACAAAAGAATTGCTGCAAGTTGCTTTTTGTATTTCCTAAATAAAAATAATATGCTTTATAAAAACAATACTCCAATTATTGACAATAGCACCCTTTTTGCATTAACACTTCTAATAGCAGAAAGTAAACCCGAAGAAATGGAGATAATGAAGCAGATTGTTGTAAGTGTTTTGAACCAAAAGTAATGATTCAGTTTTGTTTACTTAAAAACAACCTTATTGAATTTTTTGTGTTCGTATGAGTACACTCAAACGAACAGTTAATTTTTACCATAAATTCTATTCGTAAATCTTCCAACTTACACTTTACGAATGTTTGCATAAAATCTTGACATTTACGAATGGCGCGTTAGACTGTAGATGCTAAAACTCAAGCAGGGAGATGAATATGGTGAATATTAATTCTAAAACATTTGGTTATTGTAGGGTATCTTCAACCGACCAGAAAGAAGATAGACAATTAGAAGCAATGTTAGAGCTTGGAATTAACGAACGAGATATTTTTGTAGACAAATGTTCCGGTAAAAATTTTGACCGACCACAATATCAAGCACTCAAAGTCCAATTAAGAGAGGGTGATGTTCCTGTAATCAAATCAATCGACCGATTAGGGCGTAATTACAAGCAGATTTGTGAAGAATGGCGTGAAATTACTAGAGAAATCAAAGCTAACATTAAAGTTCTTGATATGCCAGTATTGGATACTACAAGAACAGAAGGTTTAATTGGTGAGGTAATTTCAGATATTGTTTTACAACTATTAAGCTACGTTGCCGAACAGGAACGTGCTTTTATAAAACAAAGGCGAGCCGAGGGTATCAAACTAGCCAAAGAAAAAGGTAAGCGACTTGGTAAGCCTCCAATTGAGTATCCTGAGAATTGGGATAATGTTTATAAGGTTTGGGAATCTGGTGCCATTACAGCCCGAGAAGCAATGAAACAGTTAAATTTAAAACCAACAAGTTTTTATAAACTAGCCAAACAGTATAAGAACAATTAAAATAAACGTCTAAGAATTTCATTTTACAAAATTAAAATAGTTTTAATTTTGTAAAATGCATTTTGCATTTTGTTGATTTTTTCATTATTGTAAAGTATAATAAAAATATAATGGAGCTAATATTATGACCAACAATGAAAAACTTATTAACAGACCCGAATATATAAAGAAATTAAATCAGTGGAAAAACCAAGAGGATTTAGTAAAAATAATTACCGGCGTTAGAAGATGTGGTAAATCTAAATTATTTGTACTATTTCAAAATGAGTTATTAAAAGAAGATGGTATCAACGAAAGCCAAATTGTAAGTATCAATTTGGAAGATATCATTACAACAAGAAAAATTGGGCTTGAATTCAACAATAAAAATATTTTAGTCGGTTATGAAAAACTGTTGGATTATATTTTGTCAAAACTGCAAGAAAACAAAATGAATTACGTATTCATTGATGAAATACAGTTGCTAGAAAATTGGCAAAATGTTGCTAATGCACTAAGGCTGCAACCTAATATTGATGTCTATTTGACAGGCTCAAATGCTTATATGTTTTCCGGTGATTTGGCAAACTCTTTTGGAGGTAGGTATATTGAAATAAAAATGCAGCCTTTTTCATTTGCAGAATTTTATAACTCATTATCAAAAGAAA
>CAVFBQ010000094.1:0-6450 GCA_963620455.1 uncultured Eubacteriales bacterium | reverse complement strand
CTTTAAATACTGAAACTTCATCTAAATCTAAAACCCCGTTTTTATTTTTATCACTGGCATTAAAAAGCTCTAAAGCCTTTACATCATCTTGGAATTCATCAACTTTAATACCCGATTTTAGCTTATTAAGATCAACTTGCTGACCGTTTTTGCCTAATTTTATAAAGTTTCCTTCAGTCATTAACCTATCCGAAAATATAGTACTACATGAACTTTAACGTTCAAACATAGAAAAAATTGCGTTATTTTTCAGTTTTTAGACCATTTTATGTAGTTATTTTTACATATTGTAACATGCTGATAGGTAATAAGCAATGGCGGTTTGCGTTATCGCAAACCGCCATTAAATTGTTAAAATATTATTTTGTTGGAATTTCTCTTTCGTTATCAAAAACGCCAATACGCATACCCATCATATCGAACTGTTGTCCGCCACCTTTCCAACCGTAAAGTGGATTACATTCACCGGTTCGCAATTGAGTACCAATAGGTAGTGTGCAGTCGCAAATATATTTTGGAATTTGTGGAAGTGCAAATTTGTCTGCAATTTCTTCTGGTTTTAGTCCTTTTACATCGTCATATTTCATTACCCAAGAGCCGTACATGCCTGAATTCTTACCGTCATAAACTCTTACAAATTTTGTAGCCTTATTTAATTCAATAATGTTTACCTTTTGATTTTGCTTATAAGGAGGATCTGCATATCCTATTCTTTTCCAAAAATCATTAGCTGCTTCAGGTGTTTGCTCACAGATAATTCTGTATTTACCTTCAACTTTGTAATCGTTACCAGCTTGGTGAATATTCATAGTTCTATGAATATTTGCCATTGCTAAACTTCTAATAGCAGCATTTCCGTCCTTTGAAACAACATCTGTTTGGTTTGCAATAGGTTTGTTATCGTACTTTTCCGTTTTTGTCTGTGTTTGAGGCTTATTTAAGCCGTAAAAACTTACTTTTGTAATTTCCATACTTATTTAAAAACAAGTTTTCAAAATTAATTGACATCATGTTAACAAGGGTTTTACAAAACTTTTCTTGAGCTATCATCAACCTTCATATCAACAATTTGACCTGCGGCTGTAAAAATTACAGAGTAAACGGTACCTTGAAGTGTTACCTTGCCTGAACCTAAATATTCCATTCCACAATCAACCGCAACGTCAGCCATTCCAGTCAATGCCATTTCTGAAACTTTAGCAGCCTTTCCTGACATTTTTGCAATAGGTGAAACTAAGGCTTCAATTCCTTTATAGCATAATTGGTTTACAATTGCTGTAGCACCATCAATTGCAGTCCATTTTAGAGTTTCTTTTAATTCTTTTTCTGTCATTCCTTGTTTTGAAGAAAGTCTATCAGAACCATAAACAGCTAAATCTGCTGCAGAGTGCATTGCTGCAATTTTTAATGTTGGAATTACGCCAGTTCCTGCCGTCATTAACCAAATTGGAATTGATGCGGAACATAAAATTGTATCCTGAACCAAGAGTTCAGACCATTTTTGAGAGGCTCTATAATCTTCAACTCTTTTGGCAATATCGTTATCAACACCAAATGCTGCGTAGTAAGAATTGTCATATTCTTTTTTCATCTCAATTAATGATTTTTTACCCAATACATTTTTTGTATTTTGGTGTAAGCGTTTTTCATATTTATTTGCCATACGTTGAAGCACGTCATACTTATCACTCAAGGTTGATTTAGAAGTAATTTTATAATCCCTCATTGTCTTTTGAATTTCAGCTTTACCTTTTTCAACATCACCTTTTCCTACAAAGTTTGCAAATGCATTCAAGTTTCTTTCATACATTTCTTTTCTTGTTTCAATTACAATAGGTGCGCTAGCAGTATAAGGTGAACTAATTTTGTCTGTTAAAGGCTTTTTATTTAACAAATCTGGAACTGCTGATTTGAAGTTGTTTTCAACAGTTGCAATCAAAGATGCAGCAACAAATTTTTCTTCTTTATCTTTGTACGTTGCAATTAGTTCAGGATCATATTCAATATTAAATATTTCTTTAAATTTTTTATTATAGTTTTTTGTGCCAACAAGCTTGTTTAATTCGTCAACTTGACCTTTAAAAGTATCTATATCTTCTTGCACCAAATGAGCTTGGTTTTCAGATTTCCATAGTTTTTTAATTTGTTCGCCAAGTTTTGCTGACCATCCGTCATATTCTTGTTGTGCTTGCAAAGATTTTTCAGCTTTTTTGGCTGTTGTAGATAGGATTTTTGTTGTGTATGTCTGTGTTGTTTTTAAATCTGCTTTCTTAATATCAGCTCTTTCATTTGCAGTCAAACTACTTTTGTTTTCAATTGCTTGAACAAAAGCGTTTGTAATTTTGTTTAATTGTTTTGCCTTTACTGGTAGTAAAACAGTATCGAACTGGTCTTGTAATTCTTCATCAAATCTTGTTTTATAGTGGTCTGTTTGAACGCCTATGGCTTTTCCGTTAGAAACTAATCTGTCCACGATGCCGTTTACAGCCTTAATTCTTGTTTCTGGATAATCTACGACTTCATTACAAATAGCGCCAATTAAAGATTGTTTTGGTGAAATCTTGTCATACGCTTTAATCGTAGGGATAACATTTTTGTTATCTATTTTTGCATATTCTTTCTTAAATTGATTTGTCGAAACAGCTCCAAAATTAGATTTGAAAATTTCCTTCAAATTAGTAGCTATCTCTTGCCCTTGCTCATACTTATTTTTCTTTTTGCCCTCAAAGGAAATATTTGTTATTTTATCTGATAAAGTTTCAATTTGCGTTTGCTTATCTAAACGGGCGGATTTTTCAAACAAATCCCTACCTAGTGGAGATTTAATAGGAGATGAATACGTCAAAAATCTAGGCGCACTACATTGTACCCTAGTTTGATTACTATTTGATGTTGTAATAATTGATTGTATTTTTAGCATGCAAAAAAACGAATATATTTCCTATCTATATTCTATTGAAAGCCCCTAAAAAAAATATTTGTTGTCATGTTTAGTTAATGTTTACAATATTTAACAATTTAAAATGCAATAGATGATATAATTTATAAATAACGAAAAAATCTAACAAAGGAGTAATATGTTAATTTTAGGTTTTATAGCATCATTTGTAATGATTTTTTTTACAGGTTATTTAGTTGCGAGTGTTTTAGATAAAGATAAATCAATAAAAGGTTTGATATATATATTTGTTACAACTTTTGCACAAATAATTTTCACTGCAGAGATTCTATCTGTATTTGCTCCAATGTTAAAACCTGTTCCATTTTTAATATGTAATATTGTCTATTTACTTTGCGCATTGATAGTATGGCTTATTGCAGGTAAACCTATATGGAGTGTCAATTGCAAACCCACTTTTGAGAAATTTGGAACTTGCTATAAATTAGATAAAAGTTTTTACATTTTAACTATTGGTTGGTTGTTTTTAGTTGCAGTTTCGGTTTTTATTTGCACTTTTGATGCAGGTGCAAGTGGTGATGGTAAAGTTTACCACATGTTAAGAGCTGTTCATTGGTCTTTAAACCATAGTATTAACCACTTTCCAACTACAGAGTTTAGAATTGTTGTTTTTCCTATAAATTCAGAAATTTTATACACTTGGATTTATATGTTCTTGCATAGAACTGTATTTTTCGGTTTTTTCGGCTTAATAGGTTACGCTTTTTCGATGATAAGTGTATACAAAATAATGGAATATTTTAAAATTACAGCAAGAAGACGCTTATGGACAATGTTTATAGTATCTTCATTTGCTTGTGTTTTGGTTCAAATGTGTGATACTGAAACCAATATTATAATGACAGGTTTGATAACTTCAACCATGTTTTTGTTTTTAGATAGTTTAAAAAATAATAATAAAAATACTTTGTTTATGTCTGCTTTGTGTTATGCAATTGCAATAGGCACAAAATCTACGGGTGGACTTTCTGTTCCTGCAATGAGTGTTTTCGTTTTACTATTTATTTTTAAATATAGACAGTTTAAATTCCTTTTTTGGTATGTTTTATTCGGGCTTATAAATTTTGCCTTATTCGGGGCATATAATTATGTCGAAAATTACATTGATTATGGTAATTTCATCGTAAATGCAGGTGCTGTTGCAACTCAAACAAACGTATATGGCATAAAAGGTTTTGTTGCAAACTTTATTCGACACTGTTACACTTTTGTAGATTTTACAGGTTTTAATATAACAGAGGACTTTAAATCTTACTTAGATTATGGAAGAGATTTAATCCTAACGATAGCTCATGTTTCAACAATTCCTGAAAGAATTGCAAGTCGTCCAGAATTGTTCGCAAACAATATTGTTTTAACTCCATTTTGTGGTTGTGGGGTGTTGGGTATCTTAATTTTAATCCCTTGTTGGTTCTTATCTTTGTTACAACCAATAAAATATAGAAAACATTTTGCAAGAGTTATGTTCTTGTTTGGATTATTGTTACTTATAAACTTGATGAGCTTGTCTGCAACAATTGCATTTATGCAAGCAAATATTAGATTTATAACCGAATTTATTATAATTTCGTCACCAATTTTAGCGATGTCCTATTTTAGAAGTAGTTGGAATCCTATAAAAATGGTGTTTATACTATTAGCTTGTTATGCTTTTATATTTACATCGACTCATAATATTATAAAATCTCCATCTGTGGTAATTCCACAAATAATAAAACATCCAACAAAATTAAGAGAGATTAGAGATGAATGGTATTGTTATGGAATGAACAGGGATAAATTTGGCAGAGTTGCTAGATATCCAGATAATATGTGTGTGCTTATAGATAGTATTAATAAAAAGAAATTTTCACCTGAAAATAAGATATTGCTACTAACTTCTGCTGGAGAAACATTGATGAAACCTTTGTTAATGAATTATAGAGGGTGGAATTTTGAAACAGCTGTAATTTATGCTGGTTATGATGATATAAAATTTGAAGATTATAATATCGTTATCTACTCTGCACATGGACAAGCTTTGGATAATTATAATGAAACAAAAAATCCTGATTTAGAGGCTAAAAATGCCAAAAAAAGAATTAAAACAGAGGAATATGCTTGCCAATATGAAGGTAAAAATAAACTTGGTAATCCTTTGTGGATAAGATGTAGGCTTGGTGGTAAGTTTTTAACTGGTAAAAATTTTAAACCAGTTTTCAGAATAAAAAATGCATATATTATTTTAGAAAACAAAAATAAACCTATAATAAAAAAATAACACCTTGAGAATAAAATTGTGTTATAATTTGATTAAAAAAGGGGATAAAATGTTCAAACGTAAATGTAAAATAACTTTTATAGCAAACGGCTCAACTATATATTCAGAAGATAACAGATTAACAGACAAATTAGATTATCCACCATTGAATGAAAATGGTGAATTAGAAT
This sequence comes from uncultured Eubacteriales bacterium, assembly GCA_963620455.1. Classification (GTDB taxonomy): domain Bacteria; phylum Cyanobacteriota; class Vampirovibrionia; order Gastranaerophilales; family Gastranaerophilaceae; genus UBA6984. The sequence continues at coordinate 1,061 of CAVFBQ010000094.1, read as the reverse complement.
TAGAAAAAATTGTTGATTTTATTAAAAAAAGAGGTTTAAAAACTAATAAAATATACGCAAGTCCAGCACTTGCAGCAGTTCAGAGTGCAGAAATCTTAGCAGATGAATTAAAGCAAGATTTTGAAACATTACCTGATTTGTATAACAGAAGGTGCGGTATTTGGAGTGGTTTAAGTTTTTCTCAAATAGAAAAGAAATATCCTGATATGCTTGACCAATTACATCAAAATCCATTAGGTTTTTCACCTGAAAATGGTGAAACAATACAAGTTTTTAATGACCGAGTTAGTGGTATTATCAATCAAATTATTGAAAAAAACTTAAGAGGTAGGGTTATTATTGTAACTCATCCGTCAATTATTCAATCTGCAATTAAAAGTGTATTGAATATTCCTGCTGAAAATCAATACAAAATTTATATAAGACCTGCTTCTGCAACTCAAATTAGTTATTATGAAGATTGGGCAAGTTTGATTTACTCAGGATATAAACCACTTTAGGAGATGTTAAGTGATACTTTTTATTCTATCCCTAGTATTGGTGACTGTATCGAGTTATTTTTTATCAGCTGTTTTGGAAAATAAAGACACAGCAAAAGGGTTTGTTTATTGTGTAATTCTAGCATTTTCTCAAATTGTATTAACAACAGAAATACTTTCATTATTTAAACAATTTAAGGAACTCCCTTTTTTAGCCTTGAATATTTTATTTTTTGTCGTAATTATGCTAATTTGGTTGAAAAAAGGTTCTCCTCGTTGGAAGTTAGAATTTAAAGATTATTTTATTCGTTTGAAAAATACATTAATGTTAGATAAATCCTTGGTTGTATTGGTTTTAACATGGTTATTTTTTATGTTTGTAACCTTATTTTTATGTACTATTTCAACGGTTACAGATGGTGATGCAAAATCTTATCACGTAGGTAGAGCGGCATTTTGGGCTTTAAATTCTACCATTAACCATTATTCAGCAATTGATATTAGGGCTTTAATTTTCCCTGTAAATTCTGAAATCGTTTACTCTTGGATTATTTTGTTTACTAAAAATGTCTTATTTTTAGG
>CAVFBQ010000093.1:0-6102 GCA_963620455.1 uncultured Eubacteriales bacterium | reverse complement strand
TTGTTAATTGGTCGTTCTTTTCTGCTTGTCATTTTAATGTTCTCCTTTTTTATGTTCTACTCTAACATACTTTGTCGGATTTCATTAAAATTTGAGAAGGTCTCTATATTTCCAATTTAATATAATTTCTGAGGATTTCTGTTATTTTTTCTGTTTCTTCATGTTAATTTACACTTAATTTATATGATTAGGATTCAATGCATAATAAAAGGATTTAGTTAGTGGACACATAATGGACACAACTCTTAACTAAATCCTCTGTAAATGGTTGCGGGGGCTGGATTTGAACCAACGACCTCCGGGTTATGAGCCCGACGAGCTACCAGGCTGCTCTACCCCGCGATATTTAATTTGTATGTGAGTGAAATACACCCAACATCTATATTATGCTACGTAAAAAATAAAAATCAAGTACTTTAAATTTTTATTTTAAAAACTTTTACCCCCACATTTAATTATAGGGAAATTATAAATATTATTCATAATAAATTTTAATTGAGAATTTTTGTAAAATAAGTGGGAATAAATAAAAATACTAACTCATTATTACATCGTCTGATTGGCTATCTTTTATTTTTGTTTTATTTATAATTTAATTATCACAAAAGGAGTTTTTTATGAATATTTTAATATCTAATGACGATGGAATTTACGCGAACGGTATAAAAGCTCTCTGCGAAGCTCTATCTTCATTTTATGATGTTTACATAATAGCACCAAATCAAGAACGTTCAGCAGCAGGACATTCAATTACTCTTAATTCACCTTTAAGAGTCGAAGAAGTTGCTCCACTATACGGTTCAAAACATTCTTGGGCTGTATCAGGCACTCCTGGAGATTGTGTAAAAATCGGTGTAAATGCAGTTCTAACCGACAACGAAAAGCCCGACGTTATAATTTCAGGTATTAATCACGGTCCAAATTTAGGTCACGATATCATATATTCAGGAACTGTTAGTTGCGCAATAGAAGGGGCCATGATGAACATTCCTAGCATTGCCGTATCATTAAATTCTTACAAGCCTGAATTTGAAGATTTCACCTTTGCTGCAACATTCATTAAGAGCCTTATTCCAAAACTAAAAGACTTCAAGTTCCCTGAAAAATCAATTCTTAATATCAATGTTCCAGGTATTCCTCAAGACGAAATAAATGGCATTGTCGTAACAGAAATGGGCGGAAGAATGTTCACTGACAACTATGAAAAGCGTATCGACCCTCGTGGTAAGACCTACTATTGGATGGCAGGTAAACTCTCAAACGAAAAAGAAAATGAAAATTCAGACATCTACGCAATTCGTCAAAATAAAATTTCAATCTCACCTCTAACATTCAATTTAACCCGAAAAGATGTTTTAGATGATTTAAATACAGTTCTATGCAAAGATAACCTTTGCAACTGGTTTTAAAATTTTACAAGCAGTAAATAAAAAGGCGGGATTTTCTAACGAAAATCCCACCTTTTTATTTATATCCAACTATAAATTAGTCTTCATATTTTTTGAAGATTAAAGTTGCATCGTGTCCACCGAAACCGAAAGAGTTAGATGAAACATATTTCAAATCAGCTTTCACTGCTTTATTTGGAACATAATTCAAATCTGCAACTTCAGGATCTTGGTGTTCAAGGTTGATTGTTGGAGGAACAATGCCTTCATTAAGAGCTTTAATACAAGCAATAGCTTCAACTGCACCCGCAGCACCTAACAAGTGACCGTGCATGCTCTTTGTAGAACTTACCATCAAGTGTTTGTTCTTAGATTGGTCACCATAAACTGTTGCGATAGCTAAAGATTCTCCAATATCGCCTACGTGAGTACTTGTACCATGAGTATTGATGTAATCAACTTCTTCTGGTTTAATACCTGCATCTTTAAGTGCAAATTCCATAGCTTTTGCTGCGGCTGCACCTGTTGGGTCTGGAGCTACCATATCATAAGCATCACATGTTTGACCATAACCAACGATTTCAGCTAAAATTTTAGCACCACGTTTTTTAGCATGTTCTAATTCTTCAACAACTAGTACACCTGCACCTTCACTCATAATGAAACCATCTCTGTCAACATCATACGGTCTAGATGCTTTTGTCGGTTCGTCATTGCGTTTTGAAAGTGTCCTTGCTGAAGAGAATCCGCCAACACCCATGTTACATACAGTTGCTTCTGAACCACCTGTAACAATTACATCAGCTTCGCCATATTGGATAGTTCTAAAAGCATCGCCGATTGCGTGATTAGAAGATGCACAAGCCGAAACGATAGCTTTATTTACACCTTTTAAACCAAATTTAATAGCAATTTTACCAGCTACCATGTTAACAATCATGGCTGGAACTGTGAATGGTGAACATTTTGTATAATCTCCACGTTTCAACATTACTAAGTGGTTCTCTTCAATTGTGCTGTAACCACCAGCTGCTGATGAAACTAAACAACCACATCTATATGGGTCTTCTTTAGAAATATCTAAGCCGGATTGTTCCATAGCTTCTGTTGCTGCCGTAACACCATATTTTACGAATCGGTCTAAACGTTTAACTTCTTTTGGGTCTAAAAATTTAGATTCATCATATTCAGGAACAATGCCATAGATGTATGTTGATTGTTTTTCTCTATCAATTCTACTTTCTGGAGCAAGAGAAATACCGCTTACACCGTTTTTAACATTTTCCCAGAAATTTTCAGCGCCTAAACCATAAGGAGTAACTGCGCCAATACCTGTTATAACTACTCGTCTTTTTTCCATAATTTTTACCTCATATTTACGTTAAAAGAGGGCTAATCATAAGAAAATGACCGACCCTCTTTTTCTTAAACATTATTCATTCCAAATTAAGAATGAGCTTCAATATAGTTTACTGCATCTTGAACTGTTTGGATTTTTTCAGCTTCTTCATCAGGAATTTCGCAACCGAATTCTTCTTCAAAAGCCATAACTAATTCAACTGTGTCTAAAGAGTCAGCACCTAAGTCGCCTGTAAAGCTAGCTTCTGGAGTTACTAAGCTTTCATCAACGCTTAATTGGTCTACAACTACTTTTTTTACTTTTTCTAATGTACTCATTGTTTTTTCCTCATTTTTTATTGTAACATCTATTACCTTCTATAACTATATTATATTAAGTAAATATTTTTTTGCAAATTTTTAACACTCTTTTGTAAAGTTATTATTATTGCTAGATTGTAAGTCCGCCGTCAACTTGTAACACTTGACCAGTAACGTAAGTTGCATCAACAGCTAAGAATTTTACAGCACCTGCAATATCATCGGCATCACCTAGGCGTTTTAAAGGAATATGCTCAGAGATTTGAGCAGAATCCAAGCTCTTTGTCATGTCGGTTTGAACAAAGCCTGGAGCTACGGCGTTAACTCTAATATTTCTTGATGCTAGTTCCTTTGCTAATGATTTTGTAAAGCCGATTAAACCAGCTTTTGCTGCTGCATAGTTAGCTTGACCTGCGTTACCATAGATACCTACAATACTTGCCATATTAACGATTGCACCTGAACGTTGTTTCATCATAACTTTAATAACAGGTTGAGTTACGTTGAATGCGCCTGTTAAGTTGGTATTGATTACAGCATCCCAATTTTCTTTGCTCATTCTCATGAACAATCCATCTCTTGTAATACCAGCATTGTTTACAAGAACGTCAATTCTGGCGTATTTTTCAATAATTTTAGCAACTGCTTCTTGAGCTTCATCATGGTTTGAAATATCAAACTTAACGGCTTCAGCTTTAGCGCCTAAAGCTTCAAGTTCAGAAACTGTTTGTTTTGCTGCTTCTTCATTGCCAGCATAATTGATTACGACATTGTAACCAGCTTTTGCTAGATGTAAAGCACAAGCTTTACCAATACCCCTAGAACCGCCTGTTACAAGTGCTAAGTTTTCACTCATAATTCTTATACCTCATTTAAATTCTGAATCGTTGCTTCTAACGATTCTTTATCGTAAACATTGTATGTTTTAACTTCTGGATTAATTTTCTTATTAAGTCCTGCTAAAACTGTGCCATTACCAAATTCAATAAATGTATCAACACCTGCTTCAACCATTTTTTCAATAGATTGACACCAGTGAACTGATGAATAAATTTGTTTTGGCATTTTCTCTTTAAAGTTTGATGTTGTAAATTCAGCATCTACATTTGTAACTACTGGAATTTCTGTATCTTTAACTTCTATATCTTTCACAAAATCAGCAAATTTCTCGCCTGCTTCTTTCATAAATTGAGAGTGAAAAGCACCTGACACAGCTAATGGTACAACTCTTTTTACACCCTTTTCAGTTAAAAGTTCGCAAGTTTTCTTTACTGCTTCGTCATCACCTGTAATTACGATTTGTGCAGGTGAATTGTAGTTTGCAATATCAACATAACCATCAACTGCCTCCATACATTCTATAATTAATGATTCGTCAGCTTTTAGAACAGCTGCCATAGAACCGCCTTTTGTAGCGCCCATTAATTCAGCACGTTTTTGTATTAGCTTTAATGCATTTTCTAATGTAATAGCACCTGCTGCATAATATGCAACATATTCACCTAAGCTGTGACCTGCAGTGAAAGTCGGTTTTATATCACATTTAGATTTAAATGCTTCTAACGCTGCTATTGATGTTGTCAAAATTGCTGGTTGTGTGTTAATTGTTTGTTTTAATTCTTCATCAGGACCTTCAAAACAGATTTTAGATATGCTTCTGCCTAAAACTTCATCTGCTTTTTCATAAACTTTTTTTCCAACTTCAAAAGTTTCAAAAAGGTCATGCCCCATTCCAACCACTTGAGAGCCTTGCCCTGGAAATAAAAATGCTACTTTTTTCAATTAGCCTCCGATTAATTCTGTAATTTTCTTATTTAACCCTGTTTCTACAGCCTCTTTAGCAACTCTTACTGCATTTTTAATTGCATAAGCTTTACTTCTGCCGTGAGAAATAACAGTGATACCTTTTACACCAAGAAGTAAAGAACCACCATATTCTTCATAGTTAATTCTTGGGTAAATCTTTTTCAAGAACACTTTTGCCATTAGCCCAACTGCACATCCAAATATTGATGAGGCAAATTGTTCTTTAATTAGTCTAAATAATAGAGATGCAACACCTTCTGTAACTTTCAATGTAACGTTTCCAACGAAACCGTCAGCAACAACAACATCACAAGTATCTAGTAAAAGTTTGTTGCCTTCAATATTTCCAACAAAATTAAATTTATCCTTGTTTGCTTCTAAAAGTTTATAAGTTTCTTGAGCTAAAGTATTACCTTTAGTTTCTTCAGAACCAATGTTTAAAACACCTACACGAGGATCCTTAATACCAAGAAGCTGTTTAGAATATAAAGAACCCATAATAGCAAATTGGCACAACATTTCAGGAGTACATTCGCTATTTGCACCACCATCAATAACGACGATAGGTTTCTTCAATGATGGTAAAGTTGCAGCAATTGCAGGTCTTGTGATACCATGAATTCTACCAAGTCCAAATAAACTTGCAGCCATCGCAGCACCAGTTGAACCTGCTGCAACCAACGCATCTGAGCTACCATCTGCAACAGCTTTTACGCTCAACACGATTGAAGATTTTTTCTTCTTTCTGATTGCTTGTCCTGGGTGCTCGCCCATTTCGATAACTTCATCTGCGTGTGTAATTTTTATATCTAACTTAGAAATATCAACATTAATGCGTTTTTTTGCACCTCTGTGACCGCAATCAGATAAAAATCCTTCATTTTTGATTTTATCTAATTCACGTTCAATATCTTCTTGCTTACCTACAAGTTCAATTGGTACATTATAATCATAAGCAGCCCAAACTGCGCCAGCAACTATTTCGTGTGGAGCATGGTCACCGCCCATTGCATCAATAGCTATTCTTGTCATTTTTCCTCTGTAAGTTGTTTAAAAACTATTCTTCAGTTTTTTCTTCTTTAACTTCTTCTGCTTTTGTTTCTTCAACTTTAGCTTCTTCTACTGGAGCTTCAGCTTTTTTAGTTGTTTTCTTTGTCGCAGCTTTCTTAGCAGTTTTTTTAGTTTCTGCTGATTCTACGTAATCTGCAGATTTAATGCTAACTGCTTTTCCTTTGTAGTAACCACATTC
>CAVFBQ010000092.1:0-3919 GCA_963620455.1 uncultured Eubacteriales bacterium | reverse complement strand
GTTCCAAGTCATCAAAAAGAATATTATAAGAATAAATATGTTGAACTAAAAAACAATGCTCATAATATTTTTTATACATTTAAAACTTTTGATAGCATAATAGATTTTGTACATTATTAAGATATATCAGAATAGAGCAAGATATGATAGATAAAATTAAGACAATTTCATTAAATGTATATCAATGTTATAATTAATTAGTAATGTAATTCAAAGGAAAAATTATGATAAAAGTTTTATTTGTATGTTTGGGTAATATTTGCAGATCACCAATGGCGCAAATAATTTTTGAAAATATGATAAAAGAACAAGGTCTTGACTATAATTTTGAAGTAGATTCGGCTGGTACAGAGGGTTACAATGAAATGTGTCATGTGGGGATTCACAACGGTACAAAAGACGTTTTGAGAAGAAATGGCATATATTTTAAAGAGCATTATTCTCGCAAAATTAGAAAACGAGATTACGAGTATTATGACTATATTATAGCTATGGATTCTGAAAATATTAGTGATATTGAAGATATTGTAGGTGAAGACAAAGACAACAAAATTAAAAGACTTTTGGATTACACAAACAATCCTCGAAATATAAAAGACCCTTGGTATACAGGTAATTTTGACGAAACTTATGATGATGTTGTAGAAGGTTGTACCGCCCTTTTGGAATATCTAAAAAATTAGCTCCAAAAAATTTATTATAAAACAAATTTTGAAATTGGTAGTCTATTATAACTTCATTTGTAATAGACAAATAAATCTGTTTTAGCTAGAATAAACGTATTATGATAGATGTAAAAAAGATTAAATTGAATGATTTTGAGATTGGCGGGAATAAATTAACTATCTTTGCCGGTCCTTGTGTTATAGAAAACCAAGAATTGTTGTACGAGGTTGCTGAAACTTTAAAGGAAGTTACGAGTGAATTGGGCATCAATTATGTGTTTAAATCTTCTTTTGACAAGGCTAATCGTTCTTCTATGTCAGGCTTTAGAGGCTTAGGTATGGAGGAAGGTTTGAAGATGTTGGCAAACGTAAAAGAAAAATATGAAGTTCCAATCGTTACAGATATTCACTTGCCAGATGAGGCTCAACCTGTTTCAGAAGTGGCTGATGTTTTGCAAATTCCAGCGTTTTTATGTCGTCAAACAGATTTACTTTTGGCAGCAGGTAAAACAGGCAAAATCATAAATATCAAGAAGGGACAATTCTTAGCCCCTCAACAAATGAAACCTTTGACTAAAAAGGTTGAAAGCACAGGTAATTCAAATATCCTGCTAACAGAACGTGGCACAACTTTTGGCTATAACAATTTGGTTGTGGATATGCGTGGACTTAGAATTATGCAAGAATGTGGATACCCAGTTGTATTTGATGCAACTCACAGTGTTCAACTCCCAGGTGCAAACGGTGAATCAACAGGTGGTGACAGAACTTTTGTTCCACTTCTGGCTCGTTCAGCAGTTGCAAGTGGTGCAAATGCTTTATTCTTTGAAATTCACCCAGAACCAGATAAAGCACTATGTGATGGACCAAATATGTTAGCCTTAAAAGATGCTAAAAAGGTATTCAAAATGTGTAAAGATATTTTTGATTTAGTGAGAAATGAAGAATGTTAGTAAAAACGTATATTGTAGGAATGCTTGAAAATGACAACTTTCTTCTTTATGATGAAAAATCAAAAGAAGCGGTTTTATTTGATTGCACTGAATATTTACCAGAGATAAAAGCATTTTTGGATAACAACGGCGCAACTTTAAAATATGTCTTGCTTACACACGGACATTTTGACCATATTCTAGGCTTGAAGGAGTTACATGAAAATATGCCCAATGTTCCGATTTATGCTCACAAGGATGACAAAGATTTAATTGAAGATGTTACAACTTTTGTAGATAGATTTGTAGGCGGACTGGGCAAAGTTGAAGTTCCTCCGATTACAAAATATATTGATGAAAATGAAGATTTAACAATAGGTGACGAAAAAATAAAGATTTATCACACAGCAGGTCATACAAAAGGTGGCGTTTGCTATTTTGTCGATGATAAATTATTTTCAGGTGATACAATATTTTTAGGTAGTGTTGGTAGAACCGATTTACCTGGTGGAAGTTATGAAAGCCTTAGAAAAAGCGTTCGTAATGTATTAAATGACTTAAATGATAATGTAAAAATATACGCAGGACACGGCGATTCAACGACTGTTGGATACGAAAAGAAAAACAATCCTGTCTTATAAAATAGAGGAAGAAAATGAAAGAACAATTACAAAAAATTTATGATGCAGCATCTGCTGATTTAACAAAAGCTACTTCAATCGCAGATATTGAAGAATTAAAGTTAAAATACTTAAGCAGAAAAGGTGAATTAAATTCAATTAAAAAGAACTTAAAAGACCTTTCTGAGGAAGATAAAAGAGTTGTGGGTGCTTTTGCAAACGAAATCGCTAACAAATTAGAAGCAGAAGTAAAAGCAAAATACGATGAATTTTATAAAAAAGAATTAGACGAAAAACTTAAAAAAGAAAAAATTGATGTAACTTTGACAGGTAAGTATGTTCCACAAGGTCATGTACACCCAATTACATCAACAATTGACGAAATTGTCGATATTTTTCACACTTTAGGTTTTTCAGTTGCTCCAGACAAAAACTCACCAGAAGTAGAAACTGAAAATTATCACTTCGACAAATTGAACTTCCCTAAAGATCACCCTGCACGTGATATGCAGGATACATTTTATACAACAATTGCACCTCACGTAATCTTACGTGGTCAAACTTCAGGTGCTCAAGTTCGTGTAATGGAAGATATGAAGCCTCCTATCAAAATTATTGCACCAGGCAGAGTTTACAGAAACGAAAATATTAACTCACGTAAAAATAATTTCTTCCACCAAATTGAAGGGTTGTATATTGATAAAAACGTAACTTTCGCTGATTTGAAAGGCGTTTTGAATGAATTTTTAAGATTATATTTTGGTGCATCTCGTCCAACAAGATTTAGAAGTTCATTCTTCCCATTTACAGAACCATCAGTAGAAATTGACGTTCAATGTATTATGTGTCAAGGTAAAGGCTGCAAAACTTGCTCTGGTACAGGCTGGTTAGAAATCTTAGGTGCAGGCATGGTTGATGTGAATGTACTTAAAGCTTCAAATATTGACCCAGAAGTTTATAGCGGTTTTGCCTTCGGTATGGGTGTTGAAAGATTATCTATGTTAAAATATGCAATTGATGATATCAGATTATTCTTCAACAATGATGAAAGATTCTTAAAACAATTCTAGGAGAATAAAATGGTAAACATTATTGATTGCGCAAGAAATGTAATGGGCGACAAATACGCTTTTATAAAGATGTTAATTTTGTCAGTTCCATTAATGCTTTCTGTTTGGGCAGCAATGGGCGGAAACATGTTCATTAGTGTAACAATGTACATAGTTTTTGGTGTGATCTTTGCGGCGGTGTTTTTTGAAACAATAAAACGTTCATTAAATAACGAACAAATGCTGATGCCATCATTTTTAATGCCAATTCCAATGTTTTGGACGTTGTTGATGGTTATATTTGTGAGTATTATGCCTTGTGTAATCGATTTTTTACTTTATATCGGTTTTGGAGCTCTTTGTGGCGCTTTTCCGATTATTACTGAAAATCAAATATTGTTATACGTATGTTCGACAATATTAGGGTTGTTATGCTCATCAATTTATTTAGCAACGATTACTCAATATTTGCATACAGGTAAAATTAAAGATTCTTTCAATTTGATTGTTATTGCAAAATCAATTAAAACATTTATTGTAGATTTAATTTTATATGGTATTCAAGCATTTTTGTTCTCGTTGGTTGCGTTGATACCGCTTTACGTTATTGTTATGATGTACGGTACAGCAAGCGCTTTGATAATTATTTACAG
>CAVFBQ010000091.1:4309-12508 GCA_963620455.1 uncultured Eubacteriales bacterium | reverse complement strand
GAATTAGACCAAGCAAAAGCTGACAGATTGGCATCAGAAGCACTAAAGAAAAAACAAATTGCTATTGAAATAATTAAAAAATCATCACTAGATGTTAAAAATTACGACTCAATGGCTAACACAATGGAAACAAAAATTGAAAGCCTAAAACAACAAATCAACCATTGGGAGGGCGAAGTTAAAACTCTAAAAGCTCGCCACAAAGTTGCAATTACATCTCAAAAAATTAACAAACAAATGATTTCTATGAGCGACAACAACGCTCAAGCTTTATTAGAAAATATGAAAGATAGAGTTAACAAAGAAGAAGCTATGGCTTCAGCTTACAACGAAATGACATCAATTGAAAACGATATTGATGCTGAAATTAATGCAGCAATCGGAACTCAATATTCAAATGACGTACAAAATCAATTGTTAGAACTAAAAAAACAAGTTGCACCACAATATCTTTTAGAACAAAAAGACATTCAAGAACAATAGGGTATATTAACGAATAAGGAAAAATAAAAAATGTATATATCAATAGCAATAATATTGGCAGTTATTGCCATTGTGCTAATAGCAAATATGTCAAATGGCGTTGCCGCTGCTACAGGTTTAGTTGTTGCAGTTTTAGTTGCAATCATAATTTTAAAACGCAATAGTGAATTAGTTCAAAAAACTAAGAATAAACGTTCTGATTTAAAAATCATTACAAATGTTGGTGTTGGCGGAGTATTTAGACTTGCAAACATTGACGGATATGATGAAGATTTAGAACTAAAAGTTATGCGCAAACACATGTACCAAGAGGGTGATTATTTCTGGTATGAATTAGAATGTATTAAAGGCGACGGTGAAAAAGCTTGGGTTGAAGTTGAAGATGACGACAACATTGTAACAAGCATTGTCTTGAAAAAACTAAAAATTTCAGAAGTTTCAGGAGTAACCCCTGACAAGTTGGCTATTGATGATGACCAAGAATCAGGTAAAATTTTCTATTCTGGAAAACAATTCAACTATAAAGACTCTGGAAATGCAACTTTCTACCGTGATTGTGAAGATACAAAAGCTGAAAAATTATATTACTGGGATTATAAATATTACAACCATTTGTTCTCGGTTGAGCGTTGGGGTTCTGGCGATGAAACAAACTACGAAGCCTATTACAGCCAAATCGTAAAACCATTATCAATAACTATTTTTTCACTAGGTGATGAAGGAGAACAACAATAATGAGTCCTATTCTTACAAGTTTAATTTACATCGTTGTATCGTGCTTGATGCTAATTTTTTCAAAATGGTTATTTATGCGTTTTGCAAAATACAATATGTACGAAGAAATAAAAAAAGGCAACGTTACAGGTATAATCCCTTATTTAGGCTTTTTGTTAGGTGTTTGCGCAATTCAAATCGGCGCTTTTGTAGGACCTAGCAACACTTTATTCAGATACGAAATCTTAAGCTATATCGCATACAGTTTAATGGGCTCTTTCTTAATGATTTTTTCAGGATACGTTGTGGAAAAAGCTATTTTACACAAATTCAATAATGTTGACGAAATTGTAAGAGATAGAAATATTGGTACAGCTGCAGTTCATTTTGGAATGTATTTGGCTTCAGGCTTGATTATTTCAGCTTGCGTAACTGGTGATACAATAGTTGCTCACGGCAGATGCTACAGCGTAATCTCTACATTAGTTTATTATGTAATGGGTATGGTTTTCTTAATTTTGTTCGCAAAATTATACGATATGCTTACTCCTTACTCACTTTTGGGCGAAATCGAAGCTGACAACGTAGCTGTCGGAGTGGCTTTTGGCGGAAACTTAATCGCAATTGGTTTAATTTTGATGAAAGCAACAATCGGTGATATTGGTACTTGGCAACAAGGTTTAATTCTTTATTTCATCGATCTTTCAGCTATCATCTTATTATTACCAAGCGTAAGATTTTTACTAGATAGATTAATCGTAAAAGAAATCAACATTACAAAAGAAATTAAACATAACAACGTAGCAGCAGGCTTAGGCGAAGCTATTGTTCTTATTACATTTGCACTATTAATTTTCTTTATGGTTGATTTTGTAAACATAATGTAAGGGTGGAAGAAGAAGTATGAAAATAAATCCAACCTTAAAAATAGAAAACAACTTATTTTACAATACAATTTGTTTGATTATGGCAATATTTTGTATTGCTTGCTTTTGGACTTCTTATCAAATGGAGAACACAGTTGTAAACAAAAAAAATTACAACTATCTTCAAGAGGGCTCCATTTATGGACCTATTAAGGTTAAAAAAGGTCAAAGTAAGATTTGTACAATAAAAGCAAGTTTCAGTGGCGATAATGCCAGCACATACCTTTCAGGTGAAGTTTTAGACGAAGATAAAGACACACTTTACGAATTTGGCAAAGATTTTTGGCACGAATCAGGTTATGATTCAGAGGGTTATTGGTCAGAATCTGAACGTAAAATGAAAACCGATTTGACTTTTTCTGAAGAAGGCACATATTATATTCAATTTAATACTGAAGAAAATTCAATGTATAACATCAGTATCAAAATTGAAGTAAAAAAAGGTACAGGAATCCCTCATTTAATGATGGGTACAATAGTATTAATATTACTATGCATAATCTTCATCTTAAATAACAGAGATTGGTTGAGCGCACTAGCTGAAAAAGCAGATGAAGCGTTGGAGGAGTGGTGCAACGATGAAGCCTAATAAGAATTTAAATTTAATTTGTTATATAGCTTTAATTGCTGTTTTGACAATTGTTTACAGTGCTTGCTTTAAATATTCAGTAAGAGGCTACGGATACCCTGGATATAGAGGATATCACCACTGCCATTCATATTGGTACGTAAGACATTACGATCAATCTTATGGTACTAGCGTACGTGAAAATAGTTTATCAGGCTCAAGGTATTCACAAAAAGGACTACACGGTGGAAAATAATAAAGGAATTTTGACAAAAAAAGACGCGTCAATTCTATTGTTCTGCGTTTTTGTCGTTGGTTATTGCACGATTATTTATGAACTTTTAATCGGCAGTATATCGTCATATTTTATTGGCGATAGTATCAAACAATTTTCAATCACGATTGGTTTAACAATGACCGCAATGGGTATTGGTACACTGATTTCAAGATTTTTCAAAAACAACCTAATTTACTGGTTTATTATGATTGAAATTTTGCTTGCAATAGTCGGGGGGTTGTCAGTTCCAATCCTTTATTGGATTTATTCAATACAATTTTTCTATTATCCTATAATGTGTATTTTAATCATAATCATCGGCACATTGATAGGTTTAGAAATTCCACTTTTAACACGTATTATGGAGGAATATTTCCAATTACGTGAAAACATCTCAAATGTATTATCTTTAGACTATTTGGGCGCATTTTTAGCCTCTTTGGCTTTTCCATTCTTGCTATTACCCTTTTTAGGAGTATTTAACAGTTCTCTTTCAACAGGTTTAATGAATTTACTTGTTGGCGTTTTAACTTTCCATTGGTTTAAAAACAAATTGACTAAAAAACGTCGCGTAATGCTCCATACCCAAGCTATTTTAATTGTAATCTTGCTTGTTGGCTGTATGTTGTTCTCAAAAGAAATTTCTATGTATCTTGAAAACTCAATGTACGACGACAGAGTAGTTTTTTCTAAACAAACAAAATACCAAAAACTAGTTATAACAAAGAATAAACAAGACTTGAGATTGTATATTGATGGTAACACTCAATTCTCAACAATTGACGAATATAGATACCACGAGCCATTAATTCACGTTCCAATGAATATGGTTAAACACAGAGAAAGTGTTTTAATTCTTGGCGGTGGCGATGGTTTGGCAGCTCGTGAACTTCTTAAATATCCAGATGTAAAACAAATTACGGTTGTCGACTTAGATAAAGAAATGACTGACTTGGCAGTAAAAAATCGTATTATAGCTGAACTTTCTGAACACAGTTTTGAAAATCCGAAAGTAAAAATCTTGAACGAAGATGCCTTCAAATTTTTAGAAAATGCAAAGCAATACTTTGATGTAATAATTATTGACTTGCCAGACCCTAATAACTCCTCTCTTGCAAGACTTTACAGCAAAGAATTCTATAAAGTTGTACGTCAAAAGTTAGCTCAAAACGGCGTTATGGTAACTCAATCAACAAGTCCATTCTTCGCACCAGAAGCATTTTGGTGTATTCAAGAATCTCTAAAAGCCGCAGGATTCAAGTACACAAAACCATATCATACTTATGTTCCGTCGTTTGGCGATTGGGGCTTTATGTTAGCAGGTAACAGACCTCTTGATACCTCAAGAATAAATATAACAGTTCCAACAAAATATCTTGATAATAACAGTGTTTCAAGCCTTTTTGTAATCGAAAAAGATTTGTACAGAAAAAATATTAAGGCATCAACTCTAAACAATCCAACCATTTTGAATTATTACCTAAATGGTTGGAGATATTGGAACTAAAAAACAAATCACCTGAAAACTATTCAATAAAAAAAGGCGCAAGATGTTTTCAACATCTTGCGCCTTTTAAATATTTATTACTTAACAGGTTGTTTAACAACAGTTGTAATTCTTCTTTGTTTACCTTTGTAGTTAACAACTTCGACTGTCGTAATTTCTTGATACTTGTAAGTTGAAACTCGACCTTGTGAGTCCATGCGTTGTTCTGAATGAACACCGCTGTTTTTAGTTGTTTTACCAGCCTTTAGTCCTGATAAGTTATATTCTGTTGTAACAGTCTTGTTTTTAAGAATATCTGAAGACTCTTCGCTAGTTAGAACACCATTTTTGTTGTACTTATACCTATTAACTGTGTTGATTGGATCTCCAAAGAAACCACCATCGTCTTTTTGGTTAGTTTGAACCAATCTTCCAGCACTATCAAAGTATCTAGTAACAGTTCCGTCTTTTGAAGTTAACGTTGTCATACCTCTGTAACTACCTTGCTTGTACTCGTTACCATCATTCAAGAAATAAGTAAGAGTGTGCATTGTTTTAGAATTACCCATTGCAACGGTATTACTAGATGGAGTACCATTTGCATTGTAAACTTTTCCATCTTTTACGTAACGACCATCATTGAATGTATTATCAGCGAAATACGCAAATTTGCCGTCTTTATATTCATAAATTTGACCGTTTTTACGATATTTACCATTTGTTAATTTTGTATATCCACCTTCTTTTGCTAATTCTGCTTCAGTTTTTGCCTTCGGTTTTGAGTCTGAAGTACTGGCAGTGGCTGTAGTTCTCTTTTTTGAAACACTTGATGTAGATTGTGTTGCCTGTTGACTAGATGTTGAAGCAGTACCTGCAGTTGCCTCAGAACCTGTTGTACCACCAGTTTGAGAAGTGTTAGTGGTTTCAGGCGTTTCAGGCGTTGCTGGAGTATCAGTAGTTCCCGTTGTTCCCGTAGTACCACTATTTTGAGTTGTTCCACTTGCTTCAGGTTGAACGTCACCAGCCGTTACAGTTGTACCGTTTTGTGACTGACGTTGTGCATCATATTGAGCAAAGAAACTCTTATAATCAAAGCTATAGCCTATAGCACTTGCAAAATTATTAATAGCTTTACCGATTAAACCTTGTCCGAGAATACTTCCTAAACCAAGAGGGATTGCTGAAGTTAAATTCAATACTCCCCACAAGCCTGCCGAAGCACCCATAAATTTGTTCGCGTCAAGATTAAAACTACCATTAACATCAAAACTATTCACACTAAATCCGCCTGAGGCACTCGATTGAGTAAATCCATTACCCCATATACTGCCCCCAGTATTGCCATTACCACTAGTACCAGTAGCTCCATTGCCTTGACCAGTATTACCTACAGCAGTTTTTGCAGTAGCGCCATCTGTAGCTCCTGTGCCATTCTCTGCATTGCCCGCAGGTTTTGGATTAGAATCGGCTGGCGGTGTAAAAATACTTCCGTCTTTATTATATTTTTGAACTGAACCATCAGCGAGCGTTACAGAGAAAGTATCACCATCTTTGGTTATACCCTTCGCACCATTAGGCAACGTACCCGTGAAACCTAATCTATTGGCATCTTTTTGAGCTTGGCTGATCATATTCATAATAAACTCCTTACCTTTTGTGCAACATTACTTTTGTAATATCACTATATAAACATAGCAGTACACTACGCCTACATGCATGTAAAAACATCTGAAATACGGAAATTGCATGTATTTGAGGTTGTTTTTACAAATGTTTACATTTTGTTAATAAAACCTTCATTATAAACATTTTACTATATTTTTACAAAAAAATGAGTACCTTATATGAATGAAAAAATAGCGGTTGCAATGCAACCGCTATTTTTTATGTTTATGATTGCGTTTGTATTTGCGTTTGCGTTAAACCTTCTTTAGCTTTAATTTGAGCAATTATTGTATCTACAGAAGTTTGAACAGATGAATCGCTCGAACCACCTAGCCACCAAGAGTTGCCATGTTCTGCGTTAATTTTTGCTCTAAACGCATGAGCCTCACTGCTCATACCTAAAGACAATGCTTTGTTGTATAAAGCATCACATAGGATTTTTTCTACATTTTTTTGTTCATTTGTGAAAAATCCACTATGATATTCATCTTGAATTGATTGAATTAATGTTTCACCGTCCATATCGCTTGAATAGTTTTTATCCCATTCCTCAATAACTAACATTATATTGTCATTATTCAATTGACCTAAAGCTTCTCGCAATTGGTCGTTTTTAGTACCTGCACCCTTCATTGCATCATAAAGTTTTTCTGCAATTTGAGCTGCTTGCTCTTGATTCTTTTCATCATTTGCTTCTTTAGTTTGAGTGGCTTTATCCGCATCAGTTGATGAAGTAGAAGTACCTGTCGTGCCATCACTAGCAGTTGTAGAACCTGTTGCAGTGCCATCAGTTTGAGTTGTGCCACTTGCAGCAGTTTCAGTATCACCCGCTGTTACTGCTCCCGTTTGTTGCTGTTTTTGAGCCGCTATTTGAGCATCATATTGCTCGAAGAA
Source organism: uncultured Eubacteriales bacterium (assembly GCA_963620455.1). GTDB lineage: Bacteria > Cyanobacteriota > Vampirovibrionia > Gastranaerophilales > Gastranaerophilaceae > UBA6984. The sequence continues at coordinate 5,495 of CAVFBQ010000091.1, read as the reverse complement.
TTTTTTATAGTCAAATTGGAAATTTACCGTATTTGTAAAATTGCTTATTGCATTTGATATCGCACTTTGACCAAACACACTTCCTAGACCAAATGGCATATTAGAAGTCATATCTAATGTGTTATATAAATTGGCAGAAGCTGCCATAAATGCATTTGGATCAATATTAAAACTACCGTTTACTTCGTAACCCGAAATTGAGCCACCAGTAGCTTGTCCTCCAGCGGTAAACACACTATCTGATGTGCCACCAGCATTTCCCGAACCTGAATTGTCTGCAGGTTTATTTTCAGCATCTGCAGTAGGTTTCGCAACATTATCAGCAGGCGCGGTGTCCGCAGGTTTTGAAAAAATACTTCCATCGGCATTACGAGCTTCGGAAGGCTTACCATTTCCAAAATCGAAAATCAATTCGCCATTATTACCCTTGTGTACACCAGTGGCACCTTTTGGTATTTGCCCTGTGTAGCCAAGGTCTTTCGCCAATTGTTGAATTTTCATGCTCATATTGCCTCCAATCTATACTTGCAAAAGCAAGTACACAGAAGTAGTCCTTCACTTTCATGCATGTTAAAACAACTCAATGTTAGAAATTGCATGCATTTTGGGCGCTTTTAACAAAACTTTACATTTTTCTTTTTAGCGAAAAATGTATTATTATATATCTGTATTCTACTATATTTTGCATAAAAAAGGAGTACCTTACATGAATGAAAAAAAATTTAAAAGATGTCCATTCAATCACGACGAATGTTCATCAGATTGCGCGCTTTTTATAGACCCTCAAGATTTGAATGAATTACTACTATCAAGACTTTCAAGCTTGGGTGTTATTGATAGAAATAACGGTATGTGCTCTCTTAAAACACTTGCGATGAGTAATGCAAGAAGTATTTTTGAAAACACTACAACTAGGCGTGTTTAAATTTTAGATTTTAGATAATTTTTTTCATATAAAAGGCGGCCGGTTGCTTAATAGCAATCGACCGCCTTAAAATATGTTTTGCAATAATTATTTATTTTTAGATACAGCTCTGCTGTATGCATCTTGCCTGTTTTGAACATCTTTTTGAGATATTTGAGAAATAATTGTATCTACAGAGGTTTGAACAGATGCATCACTTGAACCACCTAACCACCAAGAGTTGCCGTGTTCAGCATTAATTTTTGCTCTAAACGCATGAGC
>CAVFBQ010000091.1:0-4299 GCA_963620455.1 uncultured Eubacteriales bacterium | reverse complement strand
GTTAAATAGCGCATCACATAGGATTTTTTCGACATTCTTTTGTTCATTTGTAAAGAACCCACTATGATATTCATCTTGAATTGATTGAATTAAAGATTCTCCGTCCATGTTTTCAGAATAGTTTGTATTCCATTCTTCAAGAACATATAAAATGTTGTCATTGTTTAATTGCCCAAGAGCTTGTTTTAATTGGTCGTTCTTTGTACCTGCACCTTTCATTGCATCATAAAGTTTTTCTGCAATTGCGGCGGCTTGTTCTTTTGTTTTTGCCTCCTTAGCTTCGGCATTTTTTAAGGCTTTTTCATCTTTTTCAACATCGCCTGTTGTTGAAATACCATACGTATTTAACTTCATTGTTGTTTCATTAGTTTGTGTTTGTTGAGTTACTTGATTTGTAACAGTTTGTTGTGTCACGGTTGTCCCTGTTGTTGTACCTGTTGCAGTAGCACCAGTTGAAGCGCCTGTTGTTGCTTGTTGTTGAGTTCCTCCAACTGAGGTAAACTGTGGCATTGTATAAGTGCCTAAACCGTTAAAGTTATATTGTTGGAAACCATATTGCATGTTTTGAAGATTCTTCATCCATTGAGGCATCATCAAATCAGAGTTCCAGTCAGTGGCATTGCTAAAGTTGCCAAGAGCTCCACTGTTAAGACTAAAGTTACCTGAAGCAAGTCCAAATAAGGAACTAGACATACCATCTATGTTATAACCAGTAAATGGGTTTGAATTATATTGCAATTGCGTAAACGCAAACGGGTTGTTGTAAAAACTTGAAATAGAACTTGTCATCTCTATTTTAATCCTCTCATTATAAAATAATCTCTCGTACTTATATAAAGTTTTTCTTCTGAAAAAAATTGACTTTTTCTTAAAAACCATGATGATTACTGAGGTTAAAACCCTTTATAAACAACTAAAAGGTCATTGTAACAAAACCGTTACAATGACCTTAGAAACATGATTTCAAAACTTTTTTAAAGATTTTATCTGCTAAATTTCACCATACAAATCGTATTCTGACGAAGAAGTTATTTTAACATCTTCTATATCAGCAGGAACAACTAGTTTGTCAGTCTTTATGTAAACCATACCGTCAATTTCAGGGGCATCGTATTGTGTACGAGCCATGACAAATCCATCATCTGTAAAACCTTCGATTATACAAGGTAAAGTTTTTCCAACAAATTTAGCATTGTTTTCAGCCGAAATTCTTTGTTGAAGCTCCATTAATTTTTTGAATCTTTCGTGTTTTGTTTTTGCTGGAACTTGTTTTTTCATAGCGTATGAAATTGTACCTTTTTCACGCGAATATTCAAATACGCCCATTTTATCAAACTTTATATCTTCAACAAATTTGTATAAATCTTCAAATTGCTCCTCTGTTTCACCTGGATAACCAACTATAAAAGCTGTTCTAATTGCAATACCTTCCACTTTTGAACGAATATTTTTAACCAATTTTCTGTAATCCTCAACTGGTCTACACATTGATTTTAAGACCTCTAAATTTGAATGTTGAAGCGGTAAATCAATATATTTAACAACCTTGTCTAAACGAGCAATTGCATCTAGTAACTCGTCATTTACAAATGTCGGATATGCATACATAATTCTAATCCAAGCAATTCCGTCAATTTTGTTTAATTCTTCCAACAATTTTGGCAAGGTTGGTTTTCCATATAAATCAACGCCGTAACTTGTTGTGTCTTGCGCGATTAAAACAATTTCTGTAACACCTTTGTCTGCAAGTTTTTTAGCTTCTTTTACGACATTTTCAAGCCTTCTTGAATGACATTTACCACGTAATTTTGGAATAATGCAATATCCACAATTGTAGTTACAACCGTCTGCAATTTTGATGTAAGAGCTTGCGCCTACTGTAATTTGCTGACGTTCAACTTGTTCTGGATAGCAGTATGAAGGCATTTCAGATACATTTGATATGTAATCATCACCTTTTAACAATTTATCTACAGTTTTTGCAATTTCAGTAAAGTCTGTTGTACCAAGCATAGCAACAACTTCAGGAATTGCAGCTTTTAATTCATCTTTATGTTTTTGTGGCAAACAACCAGTTACAATAACCTTTTTGCCAGCATCTACTAATTTCAAAATTGAATCAACAGATTCTTTTTCTGCATCATGAATAAATGAACAAGTATTTACAATGCAAACCTCAGCTTCAGAATCATCTAACGTAATTTCGTAGCCCTTTTCTGCCAAAATACCTAACATTAACTCAGAATCTACCAAGTTTTTTGCACAACCATGATTTACTAATGCAATTTTTGTCATATTTACCTCTTTTTTTAACCATTTTAGCATAGAAAATCCATACGACCTCATTTGTCGGTATGATAGTTTATGCTATAATCAAAGAAAGGAGATATGTATGGATATTATTTTATTTTTAGCTGGATTTTTAACAGGCGCTGTCCTTGTTGCCGTAATTTTTGTTATTGTAAACAATAAGGGCAAAAACTCTACTGATGCGCTTATGAAACAAATGGAACTTTATTTTGAAAACACCGCAAATAAAATTTTTGAAGAAAGTTCAGCAAAATTTTCTAGTACAAATAAAGAAAAATTAGACGACTTTTTCTCTAAATTTAAAGAAAAAATTGAAGATTTTGAAAAACGAACAAACGAAAAATTTAAAAACGAAGACGAAAACTTTGTAAAATTCGACCAAAATATTCGACAATTTATTGAAGCAGGTTCAAAAATTGCACAAGATACGAGCAATTTAACGCAAATTATGAAATCGGATAATCGTACACAGGGGCAATGGGGAGAAATCGTCTTAGAACGTGTCCTAGAAGCCTCAGGTTTAAGAAAAGATGAAGAATATTTTATCCAAAAAGCTGACACAGTTGAAGGTCGTCCAGATGCAATTGTAAAATTACCCGAAAACAAATGCGTAATGATTGATGCTAAAACTTCTTTAGCCTCATTCTCAGCATATTTACAAGCAGAAAACGAGGAAGAAAAATTACAACATTTAAAAGAATTTAAAGACTCAACAAAATCTCACATTGCAGGCTTGACAAAACGTGATTACAAGCCAAGCGATGACAGTCTTTCACCAGAATACATTTTAATGTTCATTCCTATTGAAAGTTGTTACTCTCTAATGTTCTGTGATGACAATTATTTATGGGATTTAGCTTGGAAAAACCACATCATGCCAGTTTCGCCATCAACTCTTTTGGCTAGTTTGAAAATCATCAACGCATTTTTAGTTGTAAACCGTCAAAACGAAAACGCACAAGAGATTTCACGACTTGCAACAAAAATGTTAGACAAATTCTCTGATATGGTCAAAAATATTCGTCAAGCCCGTGAAAAGATTGATACGGGCTTAAAACAACTAGACGGACGTGATAGCATTATCGTTAACGCTGAAAAAATGACCGAACTAGGTGCAAAAATTAACAAACCACTTCCCGAACCTAAAAATAAGGACGAGGAATAGTTTTTTTAATATCTATTAAGGCGCGGTTTCTTTCAGAAACCGCGCCTTCTTGTTGAAAACTAAAAATTTAACTTTTGTAAAACTTTGTTAACAAACTCTAAAGTTCACCCCAAAAACTTCCGAATACATGCATGTGTGAAAAAGAAAGTGTGTCGTTATGGAAGTAAATGCTATTTCATCAGTGAATATGTATCAATCAACAGCCGTTCAATCAGTTGGCGCAGTCCAAATGGGAACTTTGAGCGAAGAAACTATCCGGAAGTTAAAAGAATTGGGTATTGACCCAAATACGGTTAAAAACGAAGCAGAAGCTCAAGCGTTAATTGCACAAGCTCAAAAAACTAAACAAAACAACAACGGCGAAAAAGTACAAGGTAAAACTGATATTCAAATGCAATCAATGAAAGAAAAATCAGAAGACTTGGGCAAAAAAATGGAGGATTTAGCTGAAAAATTAGGCATTATGCTTTCAAAAACAGACAGTGCTAAGGTTTCTATTGAAAAATTAGAACAAGCTGTAAAAGGTGTTGCAGAACCAAATCCAATGAATAAAGTTGGTTCAGTAGCAGACAAAAAAGTTGACGAAAAACCTGAAAACTTAAAAGCAGATTTGCAAGACATTAAAACAAAATACGATGACGTTGAGAGAGCTAAAAATACCGCCTTCGCTGGACAAGATATGATGGCAATGCTTAACAAAATGGCATTAGGCATTTCATAAAAATGAAAAGAAAAAACAAGTAATTAAACCCACTTAGAATACGAAGAAAAAAGTCGCTGTTACAAAAGTATACTTTGTAACAGCGATACCTTATGTTTTGTGT
>CAVFBQ010000090.1:0-9797 GCA_963620455.1 uncultured Eubacteriales bacterium | reverse complement strand
ATTATCAGCTTTGTCTTGCGCTGCATTCATTTTATCCATATTTTCAGGAGTACTTTCTGTATAGAAATCCCAACATGCAGACTCAACACCAGACATAATCGGTTTCATATCTTTAGATATTTCTTCTCTCAACGCAACAAATTTTTGCTCATTATCCTTTATGCTGTGAGAGAAACTAACGCTATCTAACGGCATTGGTTTTGTCTTTTGAATATTATTGTTCTTATTTGCTTTGCCTATTTTAAAGTGTGACATCAAATTTTGAATTTTCATCTATCTTCCTTTTCTTTTGTACTATATAGAAGGTTTAAAACCAGTAAAAACATTAGTTGCTAGCATGATTGCTCCACCGTAACAAAATTTTACTAACAAAATACTATATATCCATGTGCAGATACTTTTTCATAATTAATTTTTTCAAAGCTTTTGAATATGGCGATTGTGGTTGAATTGCCAATACTTTGTCTAATGAAACAATTGCGCTTTCATACAAGCCCAATTTTATTTTCACAATTGCTAAATAATAATACGCATCAATAAATTTGTCATCTAATTTTGTAGCTGTTTCTAAATCAGCTTTTGCTTCTTTTAACTCATCTTCTGACGGATTATCAAAAGCTAAAATTGCTTGCGCTCTATTGTAATAAGCGTCTATCATTTTTTCATCATTTTTTATTGCATGCTCATAATTTTCATAGGCTGCACGTAATTGTTTCAAATTATGATAAGCAATTCCTTTTGAAAAATGTGTCAATGCGTGATTTGGTTTTAATTCTAAAGACTTTTCTAAATTTTCTAATGCTTCCTCAAACTTGCCTTCATTAGTCTTTTTAATTCCTTCTTCCAAATAGTATTTATAATCTTTTTCTGTCATAAATTCATCCTTTTAAGTTAGTTGTATTTTTATTATATAATATAAATGCGTAACAGAACATTCTAGAGGTGAATTTTGGCAGGGATTTTAAACATTCAATTGAAATCATTATTAGGTGATAAAGAAACCAATTTAAAAAAAGTAGAACATTACATAAAATTCAACAAGGGTAAGAAATTAGACCTTGTTATTGTACCTGAATTTTTTACAACAAGCATTGTCTATAAAGATGCTCCAGAAGATGAAAACGGTGGTGAAGTAATAAAAGCAATGCAAAAGCTTGCAAAAGAATATAATACAAACATAATTGCAGGTAGTATTGTTAGAAAAATCGGAGATAAACTTTATAACTCATCTTTTGCCATTGATAGAATGGGCGAAATTATTGAAGTTTACGACAAGATTCATCTTTTCAACTATATGGGCGGAACTGAAGGTCAAAGAATTACCGCTGGAACTGAAATGAAAATTGCGCACTTTGATTTTGCAAAAGTAGGTTTAACTATCTGCTATGATATGAGATATCCTGTATTCATTAACGAAATGATGAAAAAAGGAGTTCAAATTATTGCAATGCCAACAGCTTGGCTTGTTCCAAACGAAGTTTATAATAATGAAGAAACAAAAAAATATGCACAAGAAATATTTGTTTCCATGTGTAGAACAAGAGCCTATGACAACGCATTGTTCCTAGTTGTAAGCAACCAAACAAAACAAGTTTCAGATGCATTTTGTGGTATTGGCAATTCAATGATAATTACTCCAACTTCTCAAGTTATTGCTAACGCAGAGGATAGAGAATGTGCTATTTATGCTGACATTGATGTTCAAGAAGCAAAATATATGAAACAACTATTTCCTGTTAATAAAATTGGCTAGAAACTTTTTATTTATTTTGTTACTTGTCATCTTTTGCCATTCATGATTTAATTGTTATACAAGGAAGGGTTTATATTTATGCCATTTGAATTTGAAAGACAAAAAATAGAAGATGTAATTCTTGTTAAACCAAAAGTTTTTGGTGACAACAGAGGATTTTTTATGGAAACATACAAAAAATCAGACTTTTTTGAAAACGGGATTACAGAAGATTTTGTTCAAGACAACCACTCAAAATCAACAAAAGGAGTGCTTAGAGGACTACACTATCAAGCTAAACCTTATGGTCAAGCAAAACTTGTAAGATGTTCAAAAGGTAGAATTTATGACGTTGCTGTAGATATTAGAAAAGACTCTAAAACATACGGTCAATACGTAAAAGTTGAGTTATCAGAAGAAAACAAACAAATGTTATTCATTCCAAATGGATTTGCTCACGGTTTTGTAGCATTAACTGATGAAGTTGAATTGCTTTATAAAACCGGTGGTGAATACGCTCCTAGTGCTGACAGAGGTATTTTGTGGAAGGACGAAGACATAAATATTGACTGGGAAATTGATTTTGAACCGATTTTAAGCGAAAAAGACAAAGTTCAACCAAAATTAAAAGATATAAATAAAGAGGAATTAATTTAATGAAAACAATGTTAGTAACTGGCGGTGCAGGTTTCATCGGTAGTTGTTTCGTAAGGCACATTTTAAAAAAGCATTCAGATTATAGAGTTATAAACCTTGATGCGCTTACTTATTGTGGTAATTTAGAAAATTTAGATGACGTAAAAGATAATCCAAATTACAGATTTGTTCACGGCAATATTTGCGACCATGATTTAGTTAGAGAACTAATTAAGGACTGTGATTATGTTATAAACTTTGCTGCAGAATCTCACGTTGATAATTCAATCAAACACCCTGAAATCTTTGTTGAATCAAATGTTCAAGGTACATTAAATTTACTTCAAGCTTGCAAAGAATTGGGTATTGAAAGATATTTACAAGTTTCAACAGATGAAGTTTACGGAACATTAGGAAAAACAGGTTATTTCTATGAAACAACACCTATTCAACCAAACTCTCCATATTCTGCTTCAAAAGCAAGTGCTGACTTACTTGTAAGAGCATATTACGAAACTTATGGATTACCAGTTCTAAATACAAGATGTTCTAATAATTATGGACCATACCAATATCCAGAAAAATTGATTCCATTCTTTATTTCAAAACTATTAAAAGAGGAGAAAGTTCCTGTATATGGTGATGGATTAAATGTTCGTGACTGGTTATATGTATATGACCATTGCGAAGCAATTGATGTTATTCTTCATAAGGGTAAAATCGGTGAGATTTATAACATTGGTGGACACAATGAAAAAACAAACATGGAAATAACTCATCTAATTTTAGATGCAATGGGTAAAAATGAAAGTTCTATCGAATATGTTGCAGATAGGTTAGGTCATGATAGACGTTATGCAATTGCAAACGATAAAATCACATCAGAACTTGGTTGGGAACCTTCAATTACATTTGAAGAAGGTATCAAATTAACTATTGATTGGTATTTAAAACACCAAGATTGGATGAAACATATTGAAGACAAGAAAAACGCTTTAAAATAAAGCAAAAGGAGTTAAAATGAAAGGTATTGTTCTTGCTGGTGGCGCTGGAACTAGGTTATATCCATCAACAATGGTTGTTTCAAAACAACTATTGCCAATTTATGATAAACCAATGATTTATCACCCAATTTCGGTTTTAATGTTAGCTGGAATTAGAGATATTTTAATAATTTCAACACCTCAAGATTTACCTAATTTTGAAAAATTATTAGGCACAGGAGAACAATTTGGAGTTAAATTCTCATACAAGGTTCAACCATCACCAGACGGACTTGCACAAGCATTCATTTTAGGTAAAGAATTTATTGGCGATGACAATGTTGCAATGATTTTGGGCGACAATATTTTCTATGGTCAAGGTTTCTCTGGAGCATTACATAGAGCTATAGAAAATATCTCAAAACATAAACAAGCAACCGTTTTTGCTTATGAAGTTCATGACCCAGAAAGATTTGGGGTTGTAGAATTCAATGATAAAAAACAAGCAATTTCATTAGAAGAAAAACCTAAAGAACCTAAGTCTAATTATGCAGTTACAGGTTTATACTTCTATCCAAACAATGTTTGTAAATATGCAAAAACAATGAAACCTTCTGCTAGAGGTGAATTAGAAATTACAGACTTAAATAGGCTTGATACAGGAACTCATAAGTCTTTAATACAAGCAGGACAATACGTTCAAACAATTGAAGAAAATCAAGGTATTAAAATTGCTTGCCTTGAAGAAATTGCATATCGAAAAGGGTTTGTTACAAAAGAACAACTTGCAAAACACATTAAACCTTACAAAAATAACGAATACTTTAATTATGTAAAACGTTTAATTAGCAAGTAATTGCCTTTTTATCCATGTCATAATTATTTTTACAAGATATTCTTGCTGTTCAGAGGTTAGTTCTACACCTTGTGGAAACTTATGCCATTTTGAAATACAACCACGACAACAAGTTGCTGTTGCATGTTGAGCTAAAAAAACAGGATGACCGCGCATTGGAGTTTGTTTACCGTCATTTGGAATAATTGCAGGCGCAATCCTTTTAGCAATAAAATCCTTTGCATGCGATTCGATTACATCTAGCTCTTTTTGCTCAATGTAATCGAAATCTTTTTGTTTAAGTTTGAATTTACTCCTAAATTTTGAAGTTGCTAATTTATCAAATATATCCATTTTATTTGATTGCAAAACTTACGTTTGCAACGGCAGTAACTTTCTTTTCAATTGAACTTAAATCATTGTAACCAGAATCACTTACATCATTTGAGTCAACTGGTGTAATTTGGAATACACCCATTTTCGCAGAACGTATCTTACCTACTCGATTATGGTTTGATTTCAACATTGATTTTGCTCTATTTTTCGCGTCTTTTGTTGCTTTTTCAAGTAAAGAAACTTTTAAATCTGCAAGTTCTGAGTAATGATATTGTGGGTCGCCAGAACTTGCAACATTAATACCTTTTTCAAAAAGCACTTGGTATGCTGTTGATAACTCTTTAACTTTTTCTACGTCATTTGTAGAAATTTTGATTGGTTGCTGATAAACATAATTATCAACAATATTTGTTCCATAACCTGTATTTGGGTTAGTTTTGTAAGTTTCATAAGAGTTTGATAACAAAAGTTCAATCTGATTTTCTTGAATACCCTTTGAAATTAGATATTTTTTAACTTCTGGAATTTGTTTTTGAACTGTTTTATATGCTTGCAATCTTGTTGGTTCTTTTGCTGTAATTGTTAAAGTCCAATTTGCAGAATCAGATTTTACTATTTCATAAGCTGAACCTGTAACTTGAATATTATTATTTGAAAGGTTATTTGTTGCAACTAATGCAGCAAAAATTGCACCAATAGCAATACATACACCTAAAATAGCTAATTGAAAATCTCTAAATTTTTCGTACATACTTTTTCTCCTTATATTTCTCAAGATATTTTAGCATTTTTAAGTATAACATGCAATTATCATTTCAGGTATATTACGAAATATACATAAAGATTTTAAACCTAATTAAAAAAATATGATATAATCAAATTTATGGATACAGAACGCATTTTAAAACTTTTTAATTCAGCAAAAACGCACAAGGACAATGGAGAATATGCCTTGTCCATGGCTGAATACGAAGAAATATTGTCAATGACAACGCAACTTCCAGAAGTTTATTTTAACTTAGCTTTTGTATATTTTTACTCAGAACATTGGGAAAAAGCCATTGAGTGCATGAAAAGGTTTATCGAACTTGAACCGAATGACACAGAAGGCAAATACTTCTTGGCAACATTTTATTTTATGAATAAGGATTATGTCAGCGGATATCCATTGTTTGAATATAGGGTTAGCAAAGCTCATGCAGTTTTAACACAACAAAAACTTACAATGGGTAAAATTAATCAACTGCCATTTTGGCACGGTGAAGACCTTACAGACAAAACAGTTTATCTATATTATGAGGCTGGTCTTGGTGATACTCTGATGTATTATAGATACGTCAAAATACTTGCACAAAAGGCTAAAAAGGTTTATTTCAAACCACAAATGACACTATTGCCACTATTTGCAGAAAACAAAGAGCCAAATGTTCACATTATTGCAAGAATTAACGAAAAATATATTAACGAAAGCGACTATCAATGCCCAATAATGAGCCTTCCTTATTTTTTAGGATTTGATAACAAAACCATTTTCGCATATCCTGATAAATTTTTGCACGCATCAAAAAGAGAAACAAGAATTTATAAGGACAAATTTTTCAACAACGATAAACTTAAAATTGGTATAAAATGGCAAGGTAACACCATTATTGGCGCAGAAAGAGCAATGTCAGCGGAAAGTTTTAGCAAAATTTTCGAACTTCCAAATTCTAAAATCTACTCTGTACAAGTTATGGGCGGATATGAAGAGATTAAAAATTTGCAATCAAAATTCGATATTGTCGATTTAGGCTCAACCTTCAAAGATTTTGCTGATACCGCTGGTGCAATAGCAAATTTAGATGTTGTAATCTGTAATGACACCTCTGTTGGACATCTTGCTGGAGCAATGGGTAAAAAAACTTATATAATTTTGCCGACCTTATACGATTGGCGTTGGCATAAAGACATTTCCAAATGTGATTGGTACTCAAATATAAAGCTTTTCAAACAAAAGACAACTTGGGAAGAAGTTATTTCAAGAATTTATGATGACTTAAAATAAAAAGTGAGCCCGCGCTGGTACACGTGTGCAGGCTCTAGTACATAGGAAAGATGTACTATAAAGTATTTAAAACTTATTTAAGAAGTTCTTTTCTGTTTTTGCTCTCTGTTGAAAGTATGTTTATAATAACATTGCTAAAACAGTTTGCCAATTAGTCAAGTGTCTAAAATTTATAAAATAACGAAAACTTTACGCAAAGTCTTTTTTGTGTTAATTTTAAAACAAAAGAAAAGGAAACAAAAATGACAAATATTAACGATTTACCAACAGTCTATAACGCTCTTGAAACAGAAAAAGAAATTTATGATTTCTGGGAAAAGGGCGATTACTTTAAAGCAGATGCAAAATCAACAAGACCTCCATTTTCAATGGTAATTCCACCTCCAAACGTAACTGGTGTATTACACATGGGACACGCTTTGGACGAAACTTTACAAGATATTTTAACTCGTTACCACAGAATGGCTGGTTATGAAGCTTTGTGGATTCCAGGTACAGACCACGCTGGTATCGCAACTCAAGCAGTCGTTGAAAAGAAATTGCGTGCTGAAGGTAAAACTCGTTTTGATTTAGGACGTGAAAAGTTCTTAGAAGAAACTTGGAAATGGACTAACGAACATAAATCTGCAATTCTTGACCAATGCAAACGTTTAGGCGTATCATTTGACCGCTCAAGAGAACGTTTCACATTTGATGAAGGTTGTTCAGAAGCAGTTAAAGAAGTTTTCGTAAAATTATACGAAAAAGGTTTTATTTATAAAGGCGCATACATTGTAAACTGGTGTCCTCGTTGTCAATCTGCTATTTCTGATATTGAAACTGAATACGAAACAGAACAAGGTCATTTATGGGAAATCTCTTACCCTCTAAAAGACGAACAAGGCGCTATCGTAGTTGCTACAACTCGTCCAGAAACAATGTTTGGTGATGTTGCAATCGCAGTTCACCCAGACGATTTCAAATACAAAGATTTAATCGGCAAAACCGTTTATATTCCACTAACAAGACGTGAAATTCCTATTATTGCTGATGAATACGTAGATAAATCATTTGGTACTGGTGCTGTAAAAATTACTCCAGCACACGACCCCAACGATTACGAAGTTGGTAAACGTCACAATATGAAACCTATTTGGGTTATTGACGAAGAAGGCAAGATGAAATCTTGCACAGAAGTTCCTGAAAAATATCAAGGAATGGACAGATATGAAGCAAGAAAAGCCATTGTAGGGGACTTACAATATCAAAACTTCTTATTAAGAATTACAGACCACGAACACAACGTAGGCAAATGCCAACGTTGCAACACTACAATTGAACCATTATTATCTGAGCAATGGTTCGTAAAAATGGAACCATTAGCAAAAGAAGCTATTGCTGCTGTAAAAGACGGCAGAATCAAATTTGTTCCAGAGCGTTGGACTAAAAACTACTTAGGTTGGATGGAAAATATCCGTGATTGGTGTATTTCTCGTCAATTATGGTGGGGACACCAAATTCCTGCGTACTATCACAATGAAACAGGCGAAATGGTAGTTGCAAAAGAAAATCCAGATCCAGAACACTACACACAAGATACAGACTGTCTTGATACTTGGTTCTCATCAGGGTTGTGGCCATTTTCAACAATGGGTTTCCCTCAAACTGAAACAGATGACTTCAAAAAATTCTACCCTACAAGCGTTTTAGTAACTGGTTTTGATATTATTTTCTTCTGGGTTGCTAGAATGATTACAATGGGCTTAGAATTCACGGGCAAAGCACCATTCAGCACAGTTTATATTCATGGTCTAATTCGTGATGAAAAAGGTCAAAAAATGTCTAAATCTAAAGGCAACACTATTGACCCTGTTAAAATCATTGACAAATACGGCTGCGATGCACTTAGATTCACTCTTACATCGCTTTGTACTTATGGCGGTCAAGATATCAAAATTTCTGATGAACGTTTTGAATACGGTAGAAATTTTGCAAACAAAATTTGGAACGCATCTCGTTTTGTATTAATGAATCTTGAAGGTGTTGACGATAACCCAATTGATATGGATAGCCTAACAATTGCTGACAAGTGGTTTTTAGACAAATTAAACGAAACTACAAAACTTGTAAACGATAATATTAAAAACTACAGAATCGGTGAAATGGCTCATGTATTGTATGATTTCTTCTGGAATTCATACTGCGATTGGTACGTAGAAATTGCAAAAATTCAATTACAAGATGAAAAACTAAAATTAAATACTCAAAGAATGTTGAAACATGTTCTTGATATGTCTTTAAGACTATTACACCCAATTATGCCACACATTACAGAAAAAATTTGGCAAGCATTAAGCGTAAAAACAGATGTTACAGCATTAATCAAAGCTGAATATCCACAATACAAAGAAGAATACCATTTTCCAACAGAAGCAAAAGAAATGGAACTTGTATTTGAAACAATTACATCTTTAAGAAACGTTCGTCAAAGTTTCAACATCTCACCTTCAATCAAGGTTAACATAGAAGTTCTTGCTCCAAGCGAAGAAAAACCTGTATTTGAGGCTGTAATTCCTTATTTACAACGTTTAGCAAGAGTTGAAGATGTTAAATTCATTGAAAATACTGATAATTCTTCTAAGAAGAGTGCAACTGCTGTTGTTTCAGCTTCAAAAATTATCATTCCGCTAGAAAACTTGATTGATATGAATGAAGAAATTGCAAGACAAAACAAAAAATTAGACAAATTGTTAAAAGAAAAATCTTCACTTGAAGGCAGAGTAAACAATCCTAAATTCGTTGAAAAAGCGCCTAAAGAACTTGTTGAAGAAACAAAAGCAAAAATTGAAGAACTTTCTGGTCAACAAAAAGCAATTGAAGATTTCATCAACTTGTTAAAGGCATAAAAATGCAAACTCTAGCAAGCATGCGCAGTTATAAGATTGTATTGACAAGCTTTTTAAGCTATTTGCCATCAAGAATTTTAGTAATTCTAAACTCACTTATAATTGTACCAATCCTTGCTTATTTCTTATCTACGAGTGAAATGAGTGTATTCCAAATTAGTATTGGTATGCTTAATTTTGTGTGTACATGTTCGACTGATTGGATTGCAAAATCAGTTTTGAGGTTTTTTCGTAAATATATGCAGGCAGACCATCTTGACGAATTTTTTTCAAATATCGCAATGATAGAATTTGTCACTATTCTAGGCGTTTTTATAGGTTATTTTATTTTCAAAGAGTTTGTCTG
>CAVFBQ010000089.1:927-8358 GCA_963620455.1 uncultured Eubacteriales bacterium | reverse complement strand
GTTTATAATATTGTCAACGTTATACAAAATAGGAAGATTTATGGATTACTCTTTAGGAATTAACAACAAGACTCTAAAACGTAATGTTGGAGATGTTTTAAAACAATATGACAAAGACGGAAATGGTTTAAATAACACTGAAATAAAAGACCTTATAAAAGGCTCTGTTTCCATATTTGGAAGACCTTTTATAAAAGACAAAACTATTCAAAAAATTCAAGGTCAATTTGATACTAACAATGACGGTATTGTTTCAGAAAAAGAAATCGATGCCTTCTTAAAAGACAAATATAACATGAAACTTGAAGATGTAAAGAAAATGAACGTAAAAACATTTGTTGACACACTTCAAGAAAAAGACAAGGCTAGTAAGAAAGCAGAAAAATAATATTTTCAAATAAAATTAAATTAAATTAAAAAGTTTTATAAGGCGGTAAAAACGTGGTTTTTACCGCCTATTGTATTGTGAAATTTACCGACTATAATATATAAGTGTAAAAAATACAATCTAAAACATTTTATATAAGGGATAATTTTATGATTAAGCAAAAAAGAAACAAGACGAAAATCGTTGCAACACTTGGACCTGCTAGTAGTGAAGAGGAAATTATTGAACAATTGGTGATGGAAGGAGCAACAATGTTCCGCTTGAACACTTCTCACAATACAGCAGAAGAACACGCAAAAACTATTGATAAAATTAGAGCAATTGAAAAGAAATTAAAAGTATTCATCCCGATTTTAGTTGACTTACAAGGTCCTAAAATCAGAGTTGGAAACTTGATTAAACCAATTCCACTTGAAGTAGGTATGGAATTAGTTTTGGAATATGGTTTAGAACAAACAGATCCTGAAATCGTACCTGTAGACTACAAAGGTATTGTGGATGACGTTCATGAAGGTGAATGCATTTTGCTTGACGATGGTAAAATTAAAATTCAAGTAACTAGAAAAGAAGGTAAACGAGTTTACGTAAAAGTTTTACACGGAGAATTGTTAAAGCCTAGAAAAGGTATCAATGTTCCAGGTGGTACAGGTAGTGTTTCAGCTATTACAGAACGTGACGTTGAATTTATCAAATTTGCAGTTGAACACGAAGCTGATTATATCGCTTTATCATTTGTAAGAGATAAAGACGATGTTTTGTTGGCAAAAAAATATATCAGCCACTTTGGCGCAGATATTCCTGTAATTTCAAAAATTGAAAAGCCAGAAGCAGTTGAAAACATTGAAGAAATTTTAGATGCAACTGATGCTGTAATGGTTGCTAGAGGTGATTTAGGTATTGAATTATCTCCAGAAAAAGTGCCAATGGTTCAAAAACAAATTATTGAATCAGCATTTAATCATAGAAAAACTTGTATCGTAGCAACTCAAATGCTTGAATCTATGATTGAAGAACCAATTCCAACAAGAGCCGAAGCTTCAGACGTTGCAAACGCAATTCTTGACGGTGCTGATGCGGTAATGTTATCTGGTGAAACTGCAATGGGTAAATATCCAATAGATGCTGTAAAAATGATGGCAAAAATAGCTAGAGATGTTGAAAGTAGCCCATTCTGTTGCTATAACATTGATTTGGAAATGAATGAAGATTACGAACCAACTCCTCAAGCAATCGCAAGCGCAGCAGTTAAAATGGCTGATTACTTAGGAGCTAAAGCTATTTTAGCATTCACACACACTGGTTATACAACTAGATTGTTATCAAAATTAAGACCACAAGTCCCTGTTATTGCAGTTTCTGATATGGAAAAAACTTGCAGAAAATTAAACTTATATTGGGATATTCACCCAACTCTAAAAAATTGGGACGTAGATTTAACAGACAATTTGTTGAAAAAAATAGACAAGTTACTACTTGAAAAAACTACATTCCAAAAAGATGATAGAGTTATCATTATCGGTTCAATTCCGAAATTAATCACTGGTAGAACAAACTTTGTTCGCGTACACAGAATGTGCGCGTTCTAATAATTGAGGTAGAAAATGAAAACACCATTAAATTTAAAAGTAGACAAAGAAAAATGTGTAAAATGTGGTTTGTGCGCAAAAGATTGCCTTGCTCACGCAATTCAAATTGATGAAGAAGGCTATCCATATAGCAATGCAACAAATTGTTTAGGTTGTCAACACTGCCTTGCTATTTGCCCACACGGAGCAATTTCACCATTTGGCAGAAACCCAGAAAATTCGGCACAAAACAGACATAGCGTAAATTCTGATGATTTTATGAATTTAATCGAAAACAGAAGAAGTTGCAGACAATACAGACACGAAAATATTGATAAAGAAAAAATGCAAAAACTGAAAAACATGCTAAATTGGGTTCCAACAGGTTGCAATTTCAAAGACTTACATTTTTCTTTTATTGAAGATGTTGACGTAATGGACTCTATAAAAGATGACTTGTATACAGATTTACAAAAAATCGTAAAATTTATGCCATTCGGTTCAAAACTAAAAAGCTACAAAAACGCTATTATGAAACGCAATAACGACTTTGTTTTCAGAAACGCACCTCACGCCGTTATCGTTTCAGCGAACAAAAAAGCACCTTGCAAAGATATTGACCCGACAATTGCTTTGAGTTATTTTGAATTATACGCTCAAACATTAGGGCTTGGAACTCTATGGTGCGGTTTAGGCTTTTGGACACTTCCACTAAGCAAAAAAGTTATGAAACGCTTGGAAATTCCAAAACCTCACAAAATCGCTTATGTAATGTTATTTGGTAGTCCAGCAGTTGAATACAAACGCGGAATTCAGCCAGAATTTTACGAAATGACAACTGTAAAATAGGTTATAAATGAAGAAAATACTTAGTCTTAAATATGCAATTATGTTCTTAATTTTAGGATTAGGTATTTTCTTTTATCCATTTTTTACAAGTGGTTTTGAGGCATTAGCTGGCGACTATATTGATTCAAGATATATAACTTATCTGTTAGAACACTTTTGGTTATATGTACAACAAATCGAGCCTCACCACTCCTTGTGGAGTCCACCGATATTTTATCCGTCAACAAACACTCTAGCAACTTCAGATTGCTTATTCGGACTCGGATTAATTTATGTACCGCTAAGATTTTTATTTGATAGCTATAACTCTTTTATGCTAACAGTTATATCTCTTTGTACGCTAAATTTTGCAAGTTTTTATTACTTAATAAGAAAACATTTCAAATTTAGCGACTTAGCTTGTGCTTTTGGTAGTTTCATTTTCGCTTTTTGCTTATTTAGACAAGAACAATTAAGACATGTTCAAATTTTTAGCCAATTTTTAAGCGTTTTTGCGGTAATTTTCTTCTTAAAATCAAAAGATAAAAAATGGTTTTCATATATTGGTACAATATTTTTAGCATTGCAACTTTATACAAGTTTTTATCTTGGTTGGTTATTCTTCTTCGCACTAGGCTTAACTTTAATCATTTTCTTATGCTTTAAAGCTTATAGAACCCAATTATTTTCATTCCTAAAAAATTACTACAAAATAATTTTAAGCAACCTTGTATTTTTTGTAATTTTGATTGCGCCATTAGCATTTCACTACTTGCAAAACGGTATTTTTAAATTCCCGTTTGAAATTATACAAATGTTTCAAACCACTTTTCTTAGTGGAATCATAAACAATAGTTTTTTAGACAACCACATTTTCTTCAAATTAGAAAATTATGTGGAAAATTCATATTATGGACTTGGTATTTTTACAACCATATTTTTAATTTATGGACTTTGCAAACTAAAAAATTATAAAAAATATTGCATAATTTTTACGTTATGCATCTTGTCTGTAATTCATTTTATTACACTTGATAAACTAATTTACGATTACGTAATCGGTGGTGGTGTTATTAGAGTATTAGTCAGATACTTCAACATCTTAATTCCCATGTTTGCGATAATTTCAGCTTATACGATACAAAACTTGAACAAAAATATTGTAAAATGGCTTATTATAACATTGGTAGTAATAGAACAAGTTTCAGCATTTCCTTTGTTTGAATGGACAAAAACAGGCGCTGAAAAAATTATAAATAGCTATAAGGTACCAGCAAGTTGTAACGTGATATTTATTGATTACAGCAAAATACCAACATCTAGCAATATTGAGCTAGATAAATACGAGATTGATGGAATGTGGGTTGCACTAAGAAATAAAATCTACACAGTTCATGGATACGCCTCCTCAATGCAAGCACGCAAACAAACAAAACTTCAACCCGAGTGTATTTTGGAATTGAAATAGTGAAAAGATACCGCAACGCACTTCGTTTACCTCTTCAAAATAGTTATCAATCATTTTGTCGGCAGAGTGTTATGACGGAAGGTTATGTGTTTCATTGGAATGTTCTTTAGACTGAAATAAATTCAGGTTAGCATGAAATTGAATGTAAAACATAATGTCATTCTTGCATACGTCAAGCAATTCTGAACTTGATTGAATTTTGATATATATTCAGTTAAACAAACGAAAAGGCGCGGGCTTAAAGCCCGCGCCTTTTCGTTTATTTAACCTTTAGACTATGCCATTGGTTTTAGAGAATTTCTGTAAATTGCTTCAACTACTTCTTTGCCGTCACCAACAGGTCCAATAGCAAGTAAACCAGCTAATGATGGAGTTTCATAAGTTAATTTAACTAATTTTTCAACATCAGCTTTTGTGAAGCCTTCATCTTCTAATTTTTGAGGTACGCCAACTGATTTCAACCAAGTTTCAACACCTTTAGCTGCTTTGTCAGCTTCTTCAGGAGCGCCTGTTAAACCTTCTACTAAAGGAGCTAAAACATCAGCTAATACGTAAGATTGGTTAGCATAAATTTCTTTAATTACAGCTGGTAACAACATTGCTAAACCTAATCCGTGTGATAATTCAGGTTTTACACCGCTTAGAGGGTGTTCAAGAGCATGTGTATAGTGTAATAAACCGTTATCAAAGCTTACACCACCCATCATAGCTGCGTAAGCTAAGAAATATCTAGCTTCTAAATCTTCTGGATTTTCGATTGCTTTTGGTAAGTATTTAGCAACTAAAGCAACAACTTCTTTTGCAAGTGTGATTGCATAAGGAGATGCAACTGTTGATGTAGCAGCTTCAACAACATGGTTTACTGCATCAATTGAAACGTAACGAGTTTGTTTTGGTGATAATTTAACCATTAAAGCTGGGTCATCAATCGCATAAGTTGGATATATGCAATCATAAGCGATAGCAGGTTTAAAGTTCTTTTCTGGAACTGTAACTACTGCAAATCTGTTTGTTTCTGTACCTGTACCGTGAGTTAGGTTGATTGAAACTATTGGAGCAGCTTTTTCTGGAGTAAATTTAAATTCATAAATATCTTCTGCTTGTTTGTCATTATATTCAAGTAAGATGGCAACTGATTTACCAGCATCAGTTGGAGAACCACCACCGATAGCAACAACTGCTTTAGCACCGAAGTCACGAGCTATTTTTGTTGCATCGTTAACGTGGTGAGTTGTTGGATTTGGGGTAACTTGGTCAAAGTTTACGTAACCAATACCATTGTCTTTTAATGCCTTTTCAACTACGTCCCAAGCACCTGTTGCTTTGTAAGCATTTCTACCTGACATAACAATAACTTTATCTATATTTTTAGCTTTTAAATTTTTCAAAATATCATCAATTTTCCTAATAGCACCAACACCAAAGTAAACTGTAGTGCGAGTTCTAATTTCTTTTACGTCGTTAATGTTAACATTTTTTTCCCACATAAGAATTCTCCTTCTTTTTCTATTAACAACAATATTATTTGCTAAACAAAAACTAAAGTAAAGTATTAGAAAAAAACTTGATTTAATCATCTTTTTAACTTATTCAACAAACTAAGATAATATGGTAAATTTGAAATATGTTTAAAAAGAATTTGGAAGCAATAAGAAGAATTAATAACCTTTTAGCTTATAAACTTGAGCACGTAACACTGGAAGAAGCCTCAAGAAACTTGGGTGCAATAAAAAACGAACTTGGTGAATATATTTTAACCAAGAATAACAAATATGTTGATGATACACCAAGTCCTTTAGCAAGTGCTAAAGTCATTTATGATGAACAAATCAAATCTGCAACATCAAGACACGACTTTATTGTAATTTTTGGCCTTGGATTGGCAAATTTGCTGGATTACGCGCATACACAGAGTGTTTCACAATTAATTCTTTATGAACCTGAGCTTGATATAATTCGTTTCACAATGGAATATGTCGATTTAACACCTTATTTTAAAGACGGAAGAGTTTATATCACAAACAATTTGACCGATTGCACAAACTACATTGGCGAAAAATATTTACTTGAAGACAAGATTGAATTTTTATTCTTAAAAAACTATGTTTTACAAAAACCTAGCGAATTTACAGTTTTAACAGAACGTATTTTTGAAACTTGCCAACAAAAAATTGTTGATATGAACACAATCAAAAAAATGTCAAAAGTTTGGATTAACAATTCCATTAGGAGTTTTACTAACTTTAAGCAACGTTACCCAGTCAATTTGCTTGAAAATAAGTTCAAGGATAAGGCTGCATTAGTCTTAGGCGCTGGTCCATCATTAAAAGATAATATTGAAAAAATCAAGCAATATCGAGAAAAATTTGTGATTTTTGCAGTTCATAGAACACTTGAGCCTTTGCGACAAAACGGAATTATCCCTGATTTTTGTGTAATTGTAGATGCGCAATGGGTAAAAGTTACTATAACGCAAGATTTGGAATATTTAAAAGATATCAATTTTATTGTCGATATAAAGGCTGATAACTACGTTTATTCACTACCTTGCAAAAACTTGTTTACGTATTTTACACAAAACAGTATTTGCGCTCAAAAAATTTCAACAAAAATGTTGGGCGACATAAAGTTACTTGAATCTGCTGGAACTAGTACAATTACGGCATACAAGTGTGCACGCTTAATGGGTTGCAAAAACATAATTTTTGCTGGCGTAGATTTAGCATTCAAAGATGATACTGCTTATTGTGACGACAAAAATGTTGTTGCAAACACACAGTCTAGCGTAAAAATTCAAAACATAGTTCGAGAAACAACCAATGTTAAAAGCATTACTGGAGAATATGTAAAAACTCGTGTAGATTATGCTTGTTTTATAAAACAATTTGAAAAATTCTTTTCTCAAGATAAAGGGGTAAACTTCTTTAATTTGACAACCTTTGGCGCATTTATCAACGGAATGAAATATGATTCTTTGGATAATTTAGTTACAACGATAGCCCCTGAAAGTCCAAAAGTACAAGAGGCTTTAGACAACTTTATTGATACAACAAGATTTAACCCACAAGAGTTGTTAAAAAAGGCAAAAGAAGTTTTTAAAGAAGAAGAAACTCGTATTAGCCCTATAGTAAAAGATATTGACGAGTGGTTTGAAATGTACCTTGAACATCCGTCATTCTTTG
>CAVFBQ010000089.1:0-895 GCA_963620455.1 uncultured Eubacteriales bacterium | reverse complement strand
TTCTTTGACTATGCGACAAATATCATTACAAAAATCACATCTTCAATGATTTTGAGCGAATATATCCAAATCGAATTATTGAGATTTACAAAACTTGTTTTAGACAAAGATGAAAAAAAGAAAAAAGAGTTCGTACTTGAGTTATTTAAACAAATAAAAACCTTTGACAAAAATTTAAATAACTTAACATAATATTGCTTTTTATCGGCTCTACATGCTAATATTCTTGCATTATGAAAGACTTAAAAGATTTATTAAAAACGGCTGTTGATAAGATTAAATCAACCGTAGAAAAAGAGGATATTCCTCTAAAAGATGCATTCGAAGAAATGGATAGAGAACTTGAAGAAGCTGAAGCTGCTTATGGAAAACCTCTTTTTCCTGATGATGGAGAAAAGATTTCTATAGATGAGCATTATATGAAACTTCTAGGCTTTAAATCAGAAGAAAACATAAGCTTTGACGAAATCAAGGCTCACTACGAAACTTTGATTAAAAAGTTCGCTCCTGAAAATTTTGCTGATGATGAAAAGAAAAAGGCAGCAGCAGAAAAACGCATCGAAATGATTAAACAAGCATTCCAATATTTTGAAAATAAATACGCAACACAACAAGAAGAGGAAGAAAACTAATGAACATTTTTAAACAATTATTCAAGGTATTACAATCATTTTTACATGCATTTGTAAACCATATACAAGATCCAATCCTAATGGCAGAACAAGCTATTCGAGATTTAAAAAAAGATTATGATGCAAGTATGAAAAATCTTGCAGAGGTTAAAGCTCTTGCTATTGAAGCAAAAGAAGTTATAGCTCAACAAACAGAAATTGCAAAGGACTATGAAAGAAAAGCATTAACAATTGTTCAAAAGGGTCAAAATGGAGAATTAGAC
>CAVFBQ010000088.1:0-5045 GCA_963620455.1 uncultured Eubacteriales bacterium | reverse complement strand
CATTCGACCTCTATGGTCATTTGCCAAAAATGGACAGACATAAACTCCTTTTTCGGTAAGCATCCTACCATATTGACAATCAAGCTTACCTATATTTTCAACCAATTCTTGCTCTTTTGAATATTTATCATAGAACTCGTTTATTTGAAAATTTACATCTTCCACTTGCACACCTTGATTCGCAAATACTTTTACAAATTCAGTTACAAGTGTTTTTTTGCTTTCTTTGTAATAGTTAGTAATACTGAATATCGGGTTAAAATCATATTTTACAAGATTTTTTACTGCATGCATAACCTGTCTGTAAGCCCCTCTAAAACGAACCTCGTCATTTTTCATTTCATCATAATGGTCAAGAGGTAGCATAAAAATAATTTCGTTTTCACCTTCGTCCTCAACTTTTTTCAAAAAACGAACCTTCTTTTCGTTCAAAAGTGAAGCATTCGTACAAATACAAACATTCGTTCTTGTAAGACAAAGTCTTAAAATAGCGTTAAAATCTGGGTGCAACATTGGCTCTGCGCCTGTAAAATAAATACAATAAAGGTTTTCGGTTTGAGTATCCTCTAGTGCTTTTTTAACCTTGTCTATTTCGATAAAATCTTTTGGAGATTTTGAAAACGGAAAATCTATATAGCAATGTTTGCAACGCTGATTGCAATTTTTTGCCGTCATCTCAATAAATAAATTGTTTAACTCTTTAAGTTCACATACAGGAACTTGGTATAATTTTGTTGTCATAATTTCACCTACTTTTTTTAACATGCATGTTAAAATTTGAACGGCGAAATGGTATTCGACAACTGACTGATTTATTCAATTTTTACGCGAATATAAAATTACTATTTCCTAAATTTAGCGGGCGAAGCATTTTTTCTACTTCTTTTGAACCTACAAGCCAATCAATTTTTCCTTCATTAAATTTTAGATAGTGATAGGTCGATGCAACGGTTGCAACCTTTGATGCATCAAATAAATTCAATGATGAAATATCAATCTTCATATCAGAAGACTTACTTTTGCGAATTGATTTTTTAATAAATTCTAAAATTTTGTCTGTGCTTTTTTCAGCAGGGGTAATATAATCGTTTTGAATTTTTGCTTGTAACATTTCTTATTTCTCTTATCTCTCTTATAGTAGGTTTATCGGACATTACTTAACAAAAATTTCAACTTTTTTATAAAACTAATACTTTTAGAGGATATTATTGTATAATATAGAAAAGGATATTAATAATGCAAACAATTAATCTTACAGATACAGCCAAAAAGGTTTTAGACATTGAAGCGAAGGCAATTCTTAGAACTAAGGAGAACTTAGATTCTACACAATTAAACAACGCTATTGATACAATTTACAATAGCAAAGGGCGTGTAATTGTTACAGGTATGGGCAAATCTGGACAAATCGGGAAAAAAATTGCAGCAACATTGTCCTCAACTGGAACTCCAGCATACTACTTGCACCCAGCTGAAAGCACTCACGGAGATTCTGGCTTAATCACTAGAGATGACGTAGTTATTGCTATCTCTAACAGCGGTGAAACTCAAGAACTATTGAACCTTTTGCCACTTTTAAAACGTTTTGGCTTGCCTATAATCGGATTTACTGGTAATCCTGAATCAACATTAGGCAAAGCAAGTGATGTTATTTTAGACATTTCTGTCGAAAGAGAAGCCTGCCCTCTAGGCAAAGCTCCAACAGCATCAACAACCGTAACTCTTGCAGTTGGCGATGCTTTGGCAATGTGTTTATTAGAAAAACGCGGATTTACTGAAGAAGATTTCTTAATCTTCCACCCATCTGGAACTCTTGGCAAAGGATTTACAAGAAAAGTTAGAGATTTAATGATTTCTGAAAACTTGCCAATTGCAAACGAAAACGACTTATTTACAGAGGTTATTCAAATTATTTCAGACCACAAACTTGGTATTGCAATAATTACAGACCAAAATAAAGTTCTAACTGGTGTACTAACCGACGGTGATATTAGACGTAACTTAATCAAGTACAAGGATGTTCAGAACTTGAGGGTTATTGATACGATGACAAAATCACCAAAAACAGTAAAAGCAGACTCTTATGCAGCAAGTGCATTACACTTAATGGAGAAATATTCAATCACAGCACTTCCAATTACTGATGAAAACGGCATTCCAAAAGGAATTGTACACGTACACGATTTATTAAAAGCAGGAGTAGTATAATAATGAACGATTTAATCAGAGAAAAGGCATCAAAAATCAAATTATTAGCATTCGACGTTGACGGTGTAATGACTACCGGCGAAGTTACTTATGACGAAAATGGCGTTGAATATAAAAGTTTCAACGTAAAAGACGGCCATGGACTTGTTAGAGTTCAACATGCCGGCTTTATTACTGCTATAATTACAGCTCGTAAGAACGGAACCGTTCAACACAGAGCTGAAAACTTACATATTACAGAATTGTATCAAGGTCAAAAATATAAACTTCCAGCCTTGGAGGAAATTATGAAAAAATACAACCTAACTTATGACCAAGTTTCTTATATGGGCGACGATTTGCCTGATATTTGCATTCTTGAAAAAGTTGGTTTAAAATGCTGTCCTAATGACGCAGTAGATGAAGTTAAAAGTGTATGTAACTTCATTTCATCAAAAGACGGCGGACGTGGCGCTGTTAGAGAGCTTACAGATTTAATTCTTGAAGCTCAAGGCATCAAAAAAGAATACACCGTTTCAGAAGGAAAATAATAGGAGAACAAAATGTACGAAATTAGAGCACAAGTAGAATTTTCAGCAGCACACCATCTTTTAGACTACGAAGGTGGCAAATGTGAAAATCAACACGGGCATAACTGGTTGGTTGAAGCCTTCGTTAGAGGCGACATCTTAGACCAAAGCAACATCTTAGTTGATTTTAAAGCACTAAAAAGAGATTTAAGACTTGTTTTAGCTGATTTAGATCACAAGGATTTGAATGAATTACCTGATTTTAAAGGCGAAAGTCCAAGTAGTGAGTTCATCGCAAACTACATTTATTACAGATTGAAAGACAAATACGTAGAATTACACAAAATTTCTGTTTGGGAAAGCAGGGAATCTTGTGCAACTTACTTTGAGGAAGAATAATGACTATTTTACAAGCAATAATTCTTGGCATAGTTCAAGGTTTAAGTGAATTTTTACCAATCTCAAGTTCTGCACATATCGTGTTTACTCAAAATATTTGCGCTGTTCTTAATGGTTCAACAATTGACTTAGGTTCAGCTCAACAAGTATTTTTAAGCATAATGCTTCATGTTGGAACTCTAATCGCAGTTCTAATTTACTTCAAAAAAGAAGTTTGGGAAATCACAAGAGATTTTTTCAAAGCTCTTTGGACTCGCGATTTTTCAAACGCAAACGCGAAAATGGGCGCATTCATCTTAATTGGTACAGTATTTACCGTTTTGGTTGCATACCCATTAAAAGACATTTCTGAAAAATTAATGGTGTACCCTCAAATTGTTGCGTTTTTACTAATGATGACAGGGATTGTGTTATTTTTCAGTGAATTTAAATCGAAACATCAAAAAGAACATACAGACAAATTAAGCCTTAAACACGCAATTCTTATCGGTCTTGCGCAAGGTGTTGCAGCCTTCCCAGGGTTCTCTCGTTCTGGTTGGACTATCGCAACAGGATTGTTTACAGGTTTAGACAGAGTTACAAGTACAAAATTTTCCTTTTTACTTGTAATCCCTATTATCCTTGGTACAAGCATTTTCTACCCAATATTAGAAATTAATCCGCAAGAACTTGCAACCTTCAATTGGACTGCAATTCTTATCGGAACAGTGGTTTCTGCCGTTGTTGGATATTTTTGTATCAAGTATTTCTTGAAATTTGTCGCAAGATTTTCAATGAACTTCTTTGCATATTACTGTATAATCGCTGGTTTAATGGTAATCAGCTTCTTTACAGGTATTGCATTAGGAGGTAATTAAAAAAGTCTTTTTGGAAAATATATTTTTTAACGGCGGTTGCAAATGAAATGCAACCGCCGTTTTTGATTTGTGTTATGTGTGTGGATGGGTTTGGGGTAAATGAAGTATTTTCTTCATGTGTGAAATAATAGTGTGTGTGAAATAAAGTTTATTTAACCTTTTGGAATATAAAGATATATTCGTGTTGGAAGATTGAAAAACCGCCTGCTAAAGCTCTGTAGCGCCATAAGTTTGCAGTTTTTCCTTTAGCTCGTTCGTTACCTTGAATGTCTTTTACAATAATTGATTTCAAGATAAAGCCTAAGTTTTGCATTCTTTCCATACATTTGAAACCCAAAGGTTGAACTTGAGAATTTTTGTAGCTATCGCCGATGATTAAGGCTGCAAATCTGCCCTTTTCAAGTAGGTCGTAACCGTTTTTAGCTACTTTTTCAAATAAATCATAAAATTCTTCTGTTGATGAACAGTTAGACAAGTCTTCTTTTTTGTCAGAGAACTTGATAATGTCATCATAGGGTGGGTGCAAGATTAGAAGCTGTGCTTTTTCTTCGCCCATTACTTCTAATCTAGCTTGGATTTTTTCTTTCGCTTCTTCTGATGCAGAGTCAGCACAAATAATGTTCACATCAGTAACCAATTGTTTTGAAGTAAATTTTTCGCTAACGTGATCTACTAAATCTTGTTTAAGCTCAACACCGATACAACGGCGACCTTCGTTGATAGCTTCAATGCCGGAAGTACCTGAGCCAAAGAACATATCTAAAACGATATCGTGTTTTTTAGTGTATCTTTCGTAAAGTTGTTGAGCAATTTGTGGAATATAATTACCGTGGTACTCATTTGAGTGACCACCAGTTCTTAATCTTGTTGGGAATTGCCAGAATGTATCTGTTTTAACTTCTGGATAATTTTTCCATTCTTTTAAGTTGATATCATTGTAAGCAACTGTTTTAATAGGATTGGTTGTAACTACATTTAAGTTAGCACGTCCTTGTGCTTCTTTAACCTTTAAGTTTGCCTTTGTCATCTTATTACTTATCCTCTTCCCTCTTTGTGTCTTAATAATATAATT
>CAVFBQ010000087.1:0-5880 GCA_963620455.1 uncultured Eubacteriales bacterium | reverse complement strand
GAATTTAAGTATGGTACTACAAAAGAATGGCTAAAATTGGCTGATGGATCAATAATTAAAGCATATT
Source organism: uncultured Eubacteriales bacterium (assembly GCA_963620455.1). Taxonomy (GTDB): domain Bacteria; phylum Cyanobacteriota; class Vampirovibrionia; order Gastranaerophilales; family Gastranaerophilaceae; genus UBA6984. Next base: position 5,813 of record CAVFBQ010000087.1, on the reverse strand, counting down.
TTGGTAAATTAATTCCTTATTTTGCAATATTTATAATGCTTTTTGCAATATTATTTGGTACATATTTTATAATAATGGGAATTCCGTATACTGGTGATTGGTTTATGGGTATTTTATCAACGTTATTGTTTATCTTTTCTTGTTGTTGTGTATCAATTATTTTTATTTCAATCAACGGTAATTTTAGATACGGTTTAAGCAACGCAGCGTTTTATGTAGCAATGGGTTTTGCTTTTGCGGGTGTAACTTATCCTGTAATGGCTATGCCATGGATTGCTAAAGCTTACAGCGCGACTTTGCCCTTGAGTTATTGGGTTCAGGTTATGATTGACCAATCTTTAAGACAAATTCCGATTATTTATGACTTTAAACATATAAATTCAATGCTAATTTTATCTGTAATTGGATTGGCAGCCTTGATTAGACTTAAAAAATTAGCTATGGACGAAAAAAGGTGGTATCAATCATGATGAAAAATTTAATTGATATCATAAAAGATGAATTTGATTTGTTCCGCAAAGAATCAGGCGCAATGCTGATTATGATTATAGGTGTTGTTGCCTATTCTATCTTTTATATGTTACCTTATTCGTCAGAAATTATTAAAGAAGCGCCGATTGGTGTTGTAGATTTTGACGGAACAAAGATGTCGCACGAGTTTATACGTAACTTGAATGCTACAGATTCTGTCGATATTGTTTCTCGTCCAGTAAGTATTGATGAGGCTAAACATCAGTTCTATAAAGGTGAAATAAAAGGTTATGTAATTGTTCCTCGAGATTTTCAAAAGGAAATCAAGAGAGGTTCGCAAGCAGTTGTTTCAACCTATGCTGATTCAAGTTATTTAATCATTTATAAAACAATTTATTCAGCAGTTGTTCAAACAGCAATAAATTATGGTGCAAAAATAGAGATTGGAAAACTTCTTAAAAAAGGTATGTCAAAAGATGTTGCAATGACGGTAAAACAGCCTTTTGAATTTGTGCAAGTTCCACTTTATAATCCTGCTGGTGGGTATGAAACTTATGTTTATCCAGTAATTTTAATTTTAATTCTTCACCAAACTCTTGTGGTCGGTATTGGCTTAATGCAAGGTACACGACACGAATTAAAGGAGAATTACTGTAAAAAAGAAGAGGATATTCCCATTACATTATTTGGCAGATGTACAGCGTATGTTTTGCTGTATATGTTTTATTCAATCTTCTATTTCTTGATATACCCAGCAATAGGCAAATATCCAATGTCTTACAACCTTTTGCCATTGATTTTAATGCTTATTCCAATGTTCTATGGTGCTGGATTTTTCTCTCATACAATTTCCTACTACTTCAAAAAAAGAGAATCTTCACTGTTGATATTGGTCGTAACCTCTTTAATTTTCATTTTCCTTCCTGGGTTAATTTGGCCGAAAGAGGCAATTCCTCAATGGCTAAATATAATTGCATATTTTATCCCTGCAACTTGTGGAGTTGATGGAATTATCAAGGTTGACCAAATGAATGCAACCTTCTGGAACGTAAGGTATGATTTCTTATGGCTAATATTCCTTTGCGGACTATATTTTGCCTCATCAATTTACGTAATTAAAAAGAAATTCAACAAAAATGATTTAAACGAAAAGTAATTAATGCTCTTTGTAATAGTAAGTTAATTCAGTATTAAGGTCTATTTTTTTGCTGTCTTTTTTGAAAATGCCGAACTTCAAGCCCATTTTCGCAAGTCTATAAAACAAGCTTACGCCTAAAACTCCGAAACCGTATTTGCATGAGCGTATAAAGTTTATAGAAGAAGCTTCTTTAAAATATTTTGTAGGGCAAGAAATTTCGCCGATATTATAATTATTAAAGAATAACAGAGCTAAAATTTCGTTGTCAAAAATAAAATCATTGTTGCAACTTGCAAGCGGTAATTTCTCTAAAACTTCTCTAGTAAATCCTCTAAAACCTGTGTGGTATTCAGATAACTTTTCACCTAAAAAGAAGTTTTCAAAACTTGTTAAAAACTTGTTTGCAATAAATTTATACAAGGGCATTCCACCTTTAAGAGCTGAATTTCCAAGCATACGTGATGCCATAACTGCATCATATTGTTCAAATGCCATCATAGAAACCATTGCAGGGATAAGTTTAGGTGTATATTGGTAATCTGGGTGCAACATAACAACAATGTCTGCCCCAGCCTTCAGTGCTGCCAGATAACATGACTTTTGATTGCCCCCATATCCTTTATTTTCTTTATGTACAATAGTAGTTATATTTAAAGATTTAGACAGCTCTTTAGTGTTATCTAAAGAGCTGTCATCTACTAAAATAATTTCGTCAACAAATTCTCGGTAAATTTCATCATAAGTTTGTTTCAATGTAAGTTCTGCATTGTAAGCAGGCATGATAACAACTATTTTTTTACCGTTAAGCATGACTTCCTATTCTTCTGGTATTGCTTCAACAACTTCGATTTCTTCTTCTTCGTTATTGTCAACATTTTCCATTCTGATAGATGCTTTGTTAGAAGATAATGCTTTATCTTTAACTTTTTGAACTTGTCTCAATAATTTATCAGATAATAAATCGATGCTAGCATACATAGATTCAGCAGATTCTTCTAAGTGAATTTTAACTTTGTCTAAGTTGCATCTAACTTCTGCGATGTGTTTTTCAGCCGCAGCAGGATTTTTGATAACTGATAAAATTACTTCAATACCTTGAATTTGGTCGTAGTGTGTAGCTACTTTACCAATTTTTTCTTTTACATAAGCTTTGATAGCTTCTGTGATTTCAATGTTTCGTCCGTTTACGTGTATACGCATTATTAAGCCTCCAATGTTAGTTTTATAGATAGAATACTAGAAAAGAATACTAGAAACAAAAATTAAAATCAATTAATCAATCATGTATTGTTAACATAATTAATCAGAAATGATTTGTTGTAATTCAACGTTTGGAGTACCTAACACTCTCACTAATTCTAAAACAGAAGCCTTCATTTGGCATTTTTGAGATGAGCCAGAGAAGAAATCCTTGTAAAAACAACCTTCGCAATTGCAACCACGTTTGTAACAATCTAATGCTGTTGGTGTCCATCTTCTAACGGCTACTGCTCGTCCCATATCACGACTTCTAAACACTATGTATTTCCTCCAAGTATTATTTTTTAATTTGATTATGAAATATATTTTGCTAGGCGTAGACTGATTGTCATACCTAACTACTACCCACAAAGCAATGTTTACTTGCTTTATATACATTGTAAAATTTCAAAGCGTTTTTGCAAGTGCATTTTAGCCCTATTTTCACATTTCGCAACATATACCTTGAACATGCATATTCGCTGAATTGTAGGTATGTCAATAAGCATGACTTTTGCGCTAGGACATGATTAGCGCCTACAAAAACATGGAAACCCATGCTTGGCGCATGTTTTCATGTTTTAATTTTTGGTTAAGAAATGTAAATTATTTTCAAAACCCATGCCCGTTTCAGCCTAATTTGGCATGGTCTGTTTAATTATCTTCTTGAACTTAAAGTTTTTTTAAGATATATTAAAAATATAAGCAGTAATATATAAATAGCAAAGGAAGAATATTTTGGATAACGGTTTTATTGAAAACGGATTTATTGTGAACTTAAGCAATGCCAAAAATGCGGCAGAAGTTATTTATGAATTAAGTTCTATCTTAGAAATGCCTGAAGCAAAAGGTAAAAAGATTTGTTTAAAATTAGAAGGTATTGATTTAACTCAATCTCAATTATTGAGTATTAGAGCGTTAATTGAATCTATGGATTCAACTTTAGAATTTGTTGATTCATCTTCAGATGTTACAAAAGAATCAGCAGGTGCATTAGAAATTCAAATTTCAGAATTGAAAAATGAAGTTGAAATTCCAAAAATTGAACCAACTAAAGAGGAATTGGAAGCGTTAACAAAGAAACCAGATTTGTTCAGAGGAAGTGACCACGATTTAGCATTCCAAGAGCTTGCACAAGAAGAAGGTATCCTTAAAGAGGAAGAAATGAAAACTTATGCAACAATGGATGAAGATGAAGTTCCAAACTTTGAGGACAAAGAAGATGACGAAGACATCGAAAAATTGCCAACTTTGTACTTGCATCAAACACTTCGTTCAGGTCAAACAGTCACATCAGATGGAAACATTGTTGTAATCGGTGATGCAAACCCAGGTAGTGAAATTATTGCAAGAGGTGATGTTACAGTATGGGGCGTTTTGGGTGGTATTGCTCAAGCAGGTTCTTATGGTAACGCAAATGCAAGAATTAGAGCGTTGAAAATGAACGCAATTCAATTAAGAATTGCAAATTGCTACGCTAGACGTGTGAATACAGAAAATATCCCATTTGTTCAAAAGACACCTTCATTCACACCAGAGGAAGCATATATTGATGGCAAATCAATTGTTATAACTACAACATACGAAAGTAAGGAGAAATAATGACAGGTAGAGTAATCGTAATTACGTCTGGTAAAGGCGGTGTAGGAAAAACAACTACCACAGCAAACATTGGTACAGCTTTAGCAAAAGCTGGCAATAAAGTTGTTCTAATTGATACAGATTTAGGTTTAAGAAACTTAGATTTGTTATTAGGTTTAGAAAACAGAATTGTTTACACAATTGTTGATGTTGTTGAAGAACGTTGCAAATTGAAACAAGCATTGGTTAAGGATAAGAAGAATCCTAACTTATGTCTTTTAGCAGCAGCTCAAACAAGAGATAAAACAGCTATTACAGGTGAACAATTAAAGAAAATTTGTGAAGAATTAAAAGAAGACAATGATTTCATTATTGTTGACTGCCCAGCAGGTCTTGAACAAGGCTTTGAAAACGCTACAGCAGGTGCTACAGAAGCAATTGTTGTTGCAACTCCTGAAATGTCAGCAGTTCGTGATGCAGATAGAATTATCGGTCTTTTAGAATCAAAAGAACACATTGAAAAATATAACTTGTTATTAAACCGAGTTCGTCCTAATTTGATTAAAACAAATGATATGATGAGCGTTGAAGATGTTGTTGAAATTCTTTCCTGTGAATTAATCGGTATTATTCCAGAAGATACAGGAATTATCACATCAACAAACAAAGGTGAACCAATCGTTAATGATGACAAATCTTTAGCTGGTCAAGCTTATCAAAATGTTGCAAAAAGAATTATGGGTGAAACTGTAGAATTTTTGAACATTGATGAACCACAAGATTTAATTTCAAAAATAAAGGCTTTCTTTCAAAACCTTTTTGCAAAAAAGGAGCAGTAGACAATGAAAGAGATATTTGCAGATTTATACAATAGAGTTGTGGACTTTTTCACTAAAACTGAGGAAAAAGAAGAATCTAAAAATGTTGCAAGAAACCGTTTGAAATTGGTTTTGATGCAAGATAGAACAAACTTAAATCCAAGATTATTAGAACGTTTAAGGGGTGAAATGATTGACCTTCTTTCTAAATATGTTGTAATGGATAAAGAGTTGTTAGAATTAAACTTTACTCCAGAAGATGACCAATTGGCATTAATGCTTTCAATTCCTGTTGTAAGAGCTAAAGACGAGGATGAAATTGAAGAAGCTATTAAGGCTGAAGAAGCTGAAAAAGAAAGAATTGCTAAATTGGTTGAAAAAGCTGAAGAACTAGATGATGATTCTGATGAAGACGATGAAGAAGAGGTTGAGTTTGAAGAAGAAATCGAATTTGAAGTAGACGAAAATGACGACAACGAAGACGGTGAAACTCCAGGTGAAGCTGAAAAAGAGTCTTCAGAAGAAAAATTAGAAGAAACTGAAAAATCTAAAAATAAAAAGAAGAA
>CAVFBQ010000086.1:0-4099 GCA_963620455.1 uncultured Eubacteriales bacterium | reverse complement strand
GAACCTACAACCTACGGTTTACAAAACCGTTGCTCTACCGTTGAGCTATGCCGGCGTGTCATGCGTTGACTTCTCTATTTTAAACGGTAAAAAAAATTATGTCAAGCAATTTTTTTTGACTTTAGAAAAAATATCATTATACATAAAGTAAAATCCACTAAACAGATGAGATTTAATCAATTTACTCTACTTTACTTGAATTTATCCGATTAAAAGAATAAGAGAATTATAGCGAGGCGGTAATTATGAGATTAAATAGCGGCGTACAATTTAATGAAAACGGTTTAAAAACAGCAATTAAAGCTATGCAAGTTCAAACAGCGTTAATGGCTAATGCTTCTGACAACGTAAATGGCTTTGATAAAGTTGGCTATCAACGTAAAGAAGCTGTTGTTTCTTCTTTTACTGAATATCTGGGCGTTGATGGTTTATCGACTGTTGTAGATGATACAGTTGGCAGACTTTCTATCACAGATAATCCTCTTGATTTGGCAATGGCATCAAAAGGTTATTTCCAAGTCCAAACTCCAGACGGTGTAAGAATGACTCGTGATGGACGTTTCAAAATTGATGTTGACGGTAACTTCTTAGACTTAGATGGCAACAAGGTTTTATCTAACACGGGTGTTCCTATCAAATTTGGTACTTTACCAAAAGGTGCAAAAGACGTTGTCGTTAATACAAGAGGTGCAATCAGTGTTTTAGATAGAAAAACAAAAAAATTAAAACATGTTGCTAACTTAGGTATTGTAGATCAAAATGGTGCAGGCATTGTAAATCCACAAGTTCAACAAGGTTATTGCGAATTTTCAAACGTAGCGTTGCAAACAGAATTTATGAACTTGATGCCAGTTAAAAGAACTTTTGAAGCAAATAGACAAATGTTTTTAATTGAAAACTCAAATCTTCAAAAAACAATCAGCCAATTAGGTTCAGCAAGCTAAGTAAATTAAGTTAAGCGAGGTAATAATTATGTACAATATGCAAGGTATAATCAGAAAAAATATTAATAACGCATCAAGTCAGTTTGAAAGATTAGGTTATGTTGGTACTAACTTTGCAAACTACAGCACAAATGGTTATAAAGCAATTCGTTTTGAACAAATGTTATCAGATGACGGTTATGTTCACGGTGCAGTTAGAACAGATTACCAAAAAGGTAGCATGAAAATTACAGGCAATCCTTATGATGTAGCAATTGATGGTGAAGGTTTTATCCCTGTAGTTTCTCCAGATGGTGAAGTTGCTTACACAAGAGACGGTTCTTTTAAAAGAGGTAAAGACGGTTATCTTTTAACAAATGACGGTTGGGTTGTAGGCGCAGGAATTAAACTTCCAGCAAACTTATACAAATTCCAAATTAAACCAGACGGCAGAGTTTTCTCTTATGAATCTGCAATGGACAGCAAAGGCAAATGTTTAGGAACAATCCCTATAGTTCAATTTGATTGTCCAGAAGGTTTACAACAAGACTCTCACGGTAACAGAGTTTGGCAAACAGAAGAATCTGGTGAACCTCAATTAGTTAAAGAACATAATATGATTACTCAAAACTATTTGGAAAATTCAAACACTAACATATATACATCAGTAAACGAAATGTTAAGATTAAACGCTTCAATGTTGGCAAGTATGAGTGTTTTGAAAATGACAGATGATATGTACAACAAATCAATTAACATCAGAGAATCATAGTTAACTTAACAAATTAGAGAGAAGAAATAAGCGAGGTAATAACAATGGTAGCATTCAATCCAGTAGACAGTTTCGGAAGAACATCACAAGTTTTAAACTTGGTAGCAAAAAGACAAAAATTATTAACTCAAAATATTGCAAACGTTGATACTCCAGGCTATGTTAGACAAGATTTAGACTTTGCGACATGCTTGGGTAACGCATCAGGACCATTAGAAACAAAACTTTCTAAAGAAATGGGAACAACAAGCGTAGTTCAACAAGGAACAGCTGAAGGCGTTAATGTAGCAGATGAATTAATCGGCATGCAAGAAAACTCACTAATTTACACAATGGCAACACGTCGTATGTCTAATGTAATTTCTATGATGAAAACTGTAGTTAACGTAGGAAAATAACGATATATATTCTGTAAGAAATATTTAAAAACGAAGCGAGGTAAAAAATGGGAATTTTAGATTCAATGTACATAGGCTCAAATGCCTTAAAAGCACACGGTGCAAGATTAGATATTCACGCAAAGAACATTGCAAATATTGATACTCCAAATTATGTGAGAAAAATTCCTGTTCTGAATTCAATTCAAGGTGAATCATTTAACGCAATTTTAAACAATATGCAAGATGGTACATTCGGCTTATCTCAACACGGTGCGCTTTCAGGTGGCGTATCTTATGGTGGTATTGTTGAAGATCCAACTCCAGGTGAAAGAATTTACAAACCAGGTCACCCAGATGCAGATGCTAGCGGTTATATCAGAAGTTCAAATGTAAATGCTATGGTTGATATCGCAGATGCTATGATGGCTCAACGTGCTTATGAAGCCAACTTAGCAGTTATGAATATTACAAAATCAATGGCGTTAAAAGCTACTGAAATTGGTAAATAGATTTTAAATTTTATACACTCTCGCTTAAATACACTCAGGTCGGAATTTGATTTATCAAATTCCGACCGCCTCGCTATTTCATGCTATAATTTTTTAGTAAATACGGAATGAGGATAAATTTATGAAGATATTGGTTGGTATGTCAGGAGGTGTTGATTCATCTACAACAGCATTAATGTTAAAGGAACAAGGACATGAGGTTGTTGGTGCGACAATGGCTATTTGGGGAAAAGATGGCGTTTATAAAGAAATTCAGGAAAAGATTAACGCACTTCCTCAAAAAAAAGGAACGCATGGTGCATGCTTTGGTCCAGATGAAAAAGAAGATATTGAGGCTGCATGCAAAATTTGTGAAGAAATCGGAATTGAGTTCAAAGTGTTTGATTGTGCAGAACAATACGAAAAAATTGTTTTAGATAACTTTAAAAAAGAATATTTATCTGGAAGAACCCCAAACCCTTGTATTTGGTGTAATTCTTTAATTAAGTTTGAGGTGTTGCCACACTTAGCAAAAGAAAACGGAATTGATTTTGATAAATTTGCAACAGGTCACTACGCAAGAATTGCTCAAGGTGAAAATGGTAGATTCCTATTAAAAAAAGGTGTAAATCCTAAAAAAGATCAATCGTATTTCTTATACAGGTTAAGACAAGACCAATTGGCAAATATTATGTTGCCTTTAGGAGATTTTACAAAAGAAGAAATTAGAGATATTGCGAAAAAGCATGGCTTAGAAGTTGCTGAGAAACCAGATAGCCAAGATTTTTATGAAGGCGATTATAACGAGTTACTTCAAGTAAAAGACAAAATTGGCAATATTGTAGATACTGATGGTAAGGTTTTAGGTCAACACAATGGCATTTGGAATTATACAATTGGTCAAAGGAAAGGCTTAGGTATTGCATCAACAAAGCCTCTATATGTTTTAGAACTTAGAAAAGACTCTAATGAAGTGGTTGTTGGTTTTAAAGACAAAACAATGCATAACACTTTAGTTGCAACAAAATTGAATTGGATTGCAATTGAAAATCTTGCTTCCGAAATTAAATGCAAGGCAAAAATTCGTTCAACTCAGGAACCAACTGACGTGATTATTCGTCCTGTTGGGAATGGTGATGTTGAGGTTGTATTTGATAATATGCAAAAATCAATTGCCGTAGGGCAATCAGCAGTATTTTATAATGACGATCTTGTAATTGGTGGCGGTATTATCGACTTGGTTAAATAATGATTAAAGACATTTTAGACAAAATTAATGCTGATAAAGAGGTTTCGCAAGAAGAAATTGTGAAACTTCTTAAAACTGATGATGAATTACTTTTTGAATATGCAGATGAATGTCGTAAAAAATATGTCGGAGATGAGGTTCACTTACGAGGATTAATTGAATTTTCTAGTATTTGCAAAAATACTTGCAAATATTGTGGACTAAATTGTTATAATAAAAAACTTGAACGATACAGACTTTCAGAGGATGAAATAATAGATTTTGCAAGAAAAGGTGTTAAATACGGA
>CAVFBQ010000085.1:1937-6658 GCA_963620455.1 uncultured Eubacteriales bacterium | reverse complement strand
GTCATGGAACCTATAGGAACACGACTTCCATCACTTGTGATAAAATATATACTTAAAAGTTTATCAAGGCTTGAATACGTTATATATGTTATTTGGTCTTCAAAAAATATGCAAAAAATGGCAACAGCACAAACAATACCTAAATAAATCCATTCTTTCTTTATTTTCATTACAAATTCTTTCTTCTTTTATTAAATATTACCCGTAGAGCTGTTTCTATCGTCTTCCAATGATTTCAAGTCAATATCTTTTGAATCATCGTCATAAGTTAGAGTTCTTGGAGCATCAATTTCTACATCAACATCAGCTTCAACAACTTCAATTTCGCCTTTTGGATAATCTTTAATTTTTCCGTCTTCCAATTTAACTTGGATTGCGTTATTCAAGAAATGAAGAGCGCAAACCTTACCCAATCCGTCTGGTGTCATTACAGGAGAACCGATTGGTGGCATTCCTTTTGCGGCTTCAATGTAATTTGAATATTCATAGTTTAAGCAACATAAAAGTCTTCCGCAAGTGCCTGAAATCTTACCTGGGGTAATTGGCATACCTTGGTCTTTTGCAAGTTTTACATTGATTGAACCAAATTTTTTCAAGAAAGAGCAGCAGCAAAATTCTTTTCCACAAATTCCGCAACCTTCCATAATTGAAGTTTCATCTCTTACACCGATATGACGCAAATCGATTCTTACACGTTTAAAGGTTTGAGTTAAATCTTTCAATAATTCACGGAAATCAACTCTTTCGGGAGCTGTGTAATAGAAGGTTATTTTCTTTCTGTCAAAAGTTATGCGACATTGAACCAAATTCATTACAAGTTTGTGTTTTTCAACTAGAGCTTTACATTTGAAGTATGCTTCAACTTCTTCCTTTTGAATCTGCTCAACTGTTTGTTTATCGCGTTCTCCAAGAACTCTGATTACAGGAAATGGGTCAGGTTTTTGTTTGCTGTTTTCCCATATTTTGGCAATAGCTTCGTTTACACAACGAGCTTTTAGGGCTTCTTCACCTTTTTCAGTTCTTACAAGAACCATATCTCCGCAATGAATTTCCACATTTTCTGGAACTTCTAGCGGATAAAACATGTTTTTTAAATATCTTACTGCAAATTTTGTCATTAGTATTTTTCTTCTTCTTTTAACTTTCTATTCATTAATTTGTTTAAAATTTCCATTGGAGTGATGTCTGTATAAAGCGCTTCATAAATAGCTTCCGACAATGGAACTTCAATGTTCATTTTCTTAGCAATTTCGCAAAGAGCTTTTGCTGTTTTTACACCTTCTGCAACAGAGCCTAATTCACTCAAAATGTTGTCAATTTTTTTGCCTTGAGCAAGCAATGCGCCTACAGTGTGGTTTCTTGATAATGGGCTAGAACAAGTTGCAATCAAGTCGCCCATGCCTGACAAACCGTATAATGTTGAAGGGTTTGCGCCTAATCTTACGCTTACACGGACGATTTCAGCCATACCTCTTGTCAAAAGTGAACCCATGCAGTTGTCGCCAAGTTTCATACCGTCTGCAAAACCAGCGGCAATGGCGATAACGTTTTTCAAACTTCCGCCTAATTCAACACCAACAACGTCAGAGTTTGTGTATAATCTGAATTTGCTAGGTACATTCAAGTGTTCTTGTACAAAAACGGCTGTTTCGTGGTCTTCACAAGCTACACAAGCAGCAGTAGGACAGCCCATTAATACTTCTTTTGCAAGTGTTGGACCTGATAAAATTGCAAGCTTTTGGTTTGGTAAAACATCTTTAATTACGTCTGACATTGTCATCAATGAAGGTAATTCAATACCTTTTGATGCGTTTACTAAAATTTGTTCAGATTTGATACCTGATTTTTTCAAGTTTTCGCAAACTTCACGAGTACCAGAAGTTGCAACAACTGAAAGGATAATGTCTGCATCTTTAATAGCTTGTGGCATATCTGATGTAACTTGAACTTTGTCTTGAAGTTGAATCTCCAAGGGAAAAGAGCAATGTTTGTTGTTTCTCATATCGTCAGAAAGGTCTTGTTCTCTTGACCATAGGCAAACCTCATCAAAGTTGTCTGTTAAAAGCCATGCAAGAGTTGCACCCCAGCAACCTGCACCTAATATTGTTAATTTCATTATACTACTTCCTTTTTATTTAATAGTTTCCTTAGTACGCCATTGCTTGCTTTTAGCTTTTGACGTGCTGTATCAAAATCTACTCCCATTTTTATTGAAACAATTGCAGTTTTGATTTCCCAATTGCAATTTTCTAATGTTTGGAATGCGTTTGCGTGAGTCGTTTCCGCAATTTGTGCTACAATTCTAATTGCTCTATCCTTCAATTTTTCATTTGTTGGATTAAGGTCTATCATAAAGTTTTCGTAGGTCTTACCAATCTTAATCATAGAACCTGTTGTAAGCATATTTAGAACCATTTTTTGAGCTGTTCCAGCTTTCATTCTGCTAGAACCTGCAATAACTTCTGGTCCAACTTCAACGCAAATTGCAAGAGATGCCTCATCAATAATTCTTGCTTGAGAGTTGCATGTTAATGCGATTGCCTTTGCGTTAACTTCGTTTGCTTTTTCCAAAACGCCTAACAAGTATTTAGGATTTCCGCTTGCAGAAATTACAACGACTACGTCCTTATCGGTAAGAAGGCTTGCATCTTGTTTGCCTGCTTCAAAGTTATCTTCTGCTCCTTCTACAGGGGTTTTGAATGCGCTATCACCACCAGCCATAATGCCTTGTACCATTTTGTGAGGTACATTGAAGGTTGGAGGACATTCTGATGCATCTAAAATACCTAAACGACCTGATGTGCCTGCGCCAAAGTATATTAACCTTCCGCCTTGTAGAAATTGTTTTGCGATAATATCAATTGCTTTTGCAATGTGTTCAGCTTCGTTTTCAACAGCAATTGCAACCTGTTTATCTTCTTCATTAATCTTTTTTACAATTTCCAAGCTTGGTAATAAATCAATATTTTTGGTGTTTTCGTTTCTGTATTCTGTAATTATTTCGCTCATAAGTTTCCTATACAAGTTTTACTAAATTTGCCATTTCAATTGCAGATTTTGCTGCATCAGAGCCTTTGTTTCCAGCTTTTGTGCCAGCTCTTTCTATTGCTTGTTCAAGATTGTCAGTTGTTAATACGCCAAAGATTACTGGAATGCAAGTTTCTAGGCTTACTGCTGCTACACCTTTTGAAACTTCTGCGCAAACGTAATCGTAGTGTGATGTTGAACCCTTGATTACTGCGCCTAATGTAATGATTGCGTTATATTTTCCTGATTTTGCGGCCTTTTTAGTAATAATAGGGATTTCAAATGCTCCTGGAACCCAGATTACATCAATGTTATCTTCGATTACGCCATGTCTTCTTAATTCATCAATAGCTCCAGATAATAATTTTGAGCCGATAAATTCATTAAATCTTGAAATAACGATACAAAACTTTTCGCCATTTGTGGTTAATTGTCCTTCTATGGTTTTCATAAAATTACTCCTTTTTCTCTATTGTACAACGGAATAGCTATATTACAATAGTGATGCGAAAATCTTATAAAAAATATACAAGCCTGATAGAACAAGTAGTACGCCACAAATTTTGACTAAGATATTTGATACTTTTGCAAATGCTGACATATTTTTCAAAGTTGATGTGAAAACGCCAGCGATTACAAGAATTATACCTTGACCTAAAGCGAATAAAAATAGCATCAACATTGCCATTGGAACATTCTCCATAACTGAAGCAAATGCCATTATGCCAGCTAAAATTGGGGTCGAGCAAGGTGTGCCCGCAAGTGCAAAAACTATACCTAAAATTAATGGATAAATAAATGCAAATTTACCTTCGTTTTTAGGGAATGCTTTAATGAACATGGGAAATTCAAAGTCCAAAAACTCGACTAATTTTAAACCCATTACAATCAAGAAGGAGGCAATGATTAGCCCGAAATAGCTACCTAAAAATGAAATAAAAACTCTGCCTGTAACCGCACAGATTATGCCGATTGTCGTAAATACAATCGCTGTTCCCAAGATAAACATTATCATTTGGAAGAAGGTTTTTAAAGGAGTATCTTTTGAATATCCTCCAACATAGCCGACAATTATCGGTAACATTGCAAGCGAGCAAGGGCTTATTGATGCGATTACACCACCCATAAACGATGTCAAAAGCATTGCTATTTCAAAATGTTGGTTATTTGGTTGTGCGAATACATTTATTATATCTAGCATTTTATTTTAATAACTCTTTCACGTAAGTTTCAAATTTTTGTTTATCTACGTAACCTTCAGTTTTTCTTGTAACTTTACCGTTTTTATCAATGTAAATTACTGTTGGAACGAGGTCAATATTGTATGTGTCGATAACATCATTTATTTTTTTGTCGCCTTTTTCAATGTCATACTCTATAACCTCGACTGAGTCTGAATATTGTGGCATTACCGCCTCAAAAACTCCGCGCATTTTTTTACAGTCTGAACAAAGTTTTGATGAAAATTTTATGATTTGAGGTTTACCGCTAACATGCTCTGTGGTTGCCGATTCGACTTTCGCTCCAGATAATACCGCATAAGCAATTAGTGGTAGTACAAATATTAACGAAATAATGATGATATTTTTTTTCATATCTAAAGTTCTCCTTACTTTCTAAGATACACTAAACAAAAATTATTTCTAACCCCGATTGGGGGATTTTTTTGCATGGAAAAGGCGCGATTGCAAATT
>CAVFBQ010000085.1:0-1927 GCA_963620455.1 uncultured Eubacteriales bacterium | reverse complement strand
GCGCCTTTCTGAAAAATTTATTCCTTTTTTATTATGAACTGAATGTTTTGAATGTCATTTCGACGTTCTTTTGAATTACGCTCTTTACGGCATCCATTTCTGTTGTTAAAGCCTTTTGTTCTGTATCTAACTGTTTTAATCTCAATTCTAGAGTTCTGTCTTGAACTTGAATTTTTGATGTTTTAGCGTTGATATCTGCCAATTCTTTTTCATAAGCAAGAATGTCGTAGTTGTATTGGTTCATTGCGTCATCATAAGAAGCTGTATCAGTTGTTTCTTCTGATTCAAGTGCAAATGATTCGCTTGAACTTTGAAGTTTAATGTTTTTATATCTTCCTGTGCCTGAAGCATCATCAAGTCTTGCGTATTCTTGACGTGTAATTTCTTCATTTTTATGAGTTGCATAATATTGATTTAAGTTCTTTTGGTAATCAATTGCAGAAGAAATTTGATATTTGTCGTCAACTTGTGGTTGATTTTGTAAACCACTTGCAATACATTCATTTAATTCAGACTCTGTTGCATAGCAAGTTCTACCGTTCTTTTGGTATACCCAAATTTCACTAGGGTCAACATCTGCTAATTCAGGGAAGTCGTGAATAATTTGGTCATAATCTGCTTTTTGTACAGAGTCTGTCAAATCAAGCCTTGTTGCATCAGAGTTGCCAAGTTTGTATGAGTAGTCTGTGTCTGATACACCGTAAACTTGCAAATCACCTTCTTGAGTTGCAGTTTTGTCAATGTTATCCAAGTCTTCTTTTTTAGCATAAACTGTTGGATCTTTTGTTCCTTCTGCTTTGTAGAAGTCTTTGATGTCATCAATTGTAATCAAACCTTTGCTTTGTAAAGCTTTTAAGTTATCCAAGTCTTCTGCTGTACATTCTTTGAATTGAGCTGAAGTTGTACCAGTTTGGTCTGTTACTGTATATGACTTGTTTGCAGTATCTTTAACTACTTTTACATTTTGTTCAGTAGCATTGTTTGTGTTGTAACTTGTAACTTTTTGAACTTGAGGGTTTGAATTCTTTTGTTGAATAGCTTTGAACACCTCTTGGTTGTAGTGATAAGTTACTTGATAATTATATTTTTCACCTGTGTCAGGATCTGTGTAATCAACGTTTTGGTAGCTGTCGATTTCATAGTCATTAAATCCATCACTGAAGGCATATTGTTGAGTTGTGTAATCTGTTGTTTTTGGAGCTGTAGGCACTTGTAATGCTAACATTCTGTTCCAAAGGTTTGCAGATTGGTTTGCAAGCGCTGTACGTGCTTGGTTAATTTGTTGACCTTCGTATTCGGTGTTTGTTTTTCTGGCAGTAAGACCTAAGTATCTTGCCTGCGAAGCAGCCATACCCATAAGCGTATCTCCTCTTCTGTGTCTATTTTAATCTTATGTAAATGATTATAATAATATTTTTTTGAAAATCAACATTTTCCATGAAATATCAGTTGTTTGGACTATAAAATTTTGTTCAAATCCTCTATTTAGACGTAAAAAAGTTTGTTTAAATTTTAAACATCTTCTGGTATAAAGATTACACAATCTTCTAATTGGTTTCTAATTTCTTCACTTGAACTTCTTACTTTTACAACGCGTTGATATTCTCTAACAACACTAATTACGTCATCTGTAGACATTCTGATTAATCTTCTCTTTCCAACTTCGTTTTCAATAATTCTTGCCATGCCATTCTCTCCTTTTAACTTGTAAAATTTTTAACGGCAAAAAACGGCTAAACTTTAGTGAAATCAACCGTTTTACTTATAAATTTTTGTTCAAATCTTAATCGTTTAATGAAATAGCAAGACCTTCCATAATGTTGAAAAAGTCTTCGTTTGGAAGTGTTGACATAGTTTTTAGGGCATATTTTAAGTCTTCGTTCTTGTCATACCAGCGACGTTCGTTTACACTTTGTTGAAATAAGCC
>CAVFBQ010000084.1:4854-5211 GCA_963620455.1 uncultured Eubacteriales bacterium | reverse complement strand
ACTACAGAAATTGACAAAATTGCAATTGAGCAAACTCGAACAGATGCTGAAAGAGAAGTTGTATTGTGTGATTTGTTAAATCCATATTTTAGAATGCAATCAGAGGTTGATCCTAAAACCTACAAAACATACTTTATGGACGGCTCTTTAGTAAATGATAAGAGCGAATATTACGTTAAAAATTTGCATACAACTAATTCTGGAATGGTTATAGGTGTAAAATGGTTGCTTGTACCATCAAAGGCTCAAAATTCTTTACCTATTGCAATGTTGTCAATTGACTTGAACGGCTTGAAAAAACCTAATAAATGGGGACAAGATATTTTCGGTGTGAATATTTTTGTTGATAGGATTGAA
>CAVFBQ010000084.1:3302-4738 GCA_963620455.1 uncultured Eubacteriales bacterium | reverse complement strand
AATCAGATTGCTCTAAAAAAGGCAAGGGAATTTCTTGTGCCGCTTACTACAACAATTATGGTGGTAAATTAAATTAATTTTGCACAATATTTTTCAATTGGACAGGCTGCACAATTTGGTTTTTGAGGCTTGCAGACATTTTGTCCATGTGTAACAATAAGAGTATTTATATCAATCCAATATTTTAGAGGTAGCTTTTCACGAAGTGCAAATTCGGTTTCCTCTGGATTTTTAGTTTTAACGTAACCAAGTCGGTTAAATATTCTGTGTACGTGAACATCAACACAAATTGCAGGTTTGTTGAAACCTCTTGCTACAACCAAGTTTGCAGTCTTTCTGCCAACACCGTTGAATTTGCAAAGCTCGTCAATGTTGCAAGGAACTTTGCCACCGTATTTTTCAATCAGTTCTTTTGAAAGTTGAATAATTTGTTTTGCTTTATTTGCATAAAATCCTACAGGATAAATAGCTTTAGATAAATCTTCTTCTGAAACCGTCATCATTTCTTGAGGCGTTTTTGCTAATTCTAACATTCTTAAGGTTGCAGGATAAGTTGTTTTGTCATTTGTTCTAAGACTCAAAATGCAAGCAATAAGTACTAAATATGGGTCGTTAAAGCTATCCATAATATGTACAAAATCGCTCTTTTTTTGTTTTGCTTCTTGTAAAAGTCTTACAATTTCGTCGATATTACTCATTTTAATATGCTTTCTACATCTAATTCCAACTTTAATTTTAGTGCATAAATATTATCTAAATCAAATTCTGCAAGTTTTACAGCATCTTTTTCTGTTGTAATAATGTTGCCTTGTAACCTTGAAACTTCACTGTATTTGTATTGATGGTGGTCATCAAAAGTAATTGTATCAAGCAAGTTGAATTTTTGTCTAACAAAATCGTAGAATTGTTCTGGCTGACCAATGGCGCACATTGCTGTAACGTCTGATTTTAATGGTAAAACTTCTGTTGTTTTGATGTTATATGTGAAACTTGGAACTACGTTGCACACGAAAGTTTTTCTTTTATTAAAAATATTTTCTAAAATATTTGCTTCTACCGTTTTTGAAGTTTTATTCATAATAAGAAGTTTATTGGCTCTTTTTAAACCGTTTAAATCTTCTCTTAAAGGACCTGCTGGCAAGTGTTTGCCATTACCAAATAATTTTTCGCTATCCACTAAAACTAAATCTAAATCTCGTTTAATTTTTCTGTGTTGAAACGCATCGTCAAGAATTATAATTTCAACGCCAAAATGTTTTATAGCCTCGTTTGCAGCTTTTACTCTGCTAGAGCAAGTTAAAACGTAGGCATTATTAATATTTTGTGCAAACCAATAAGGTTCATCGCCGATTTCTTCTGCTGTGAAAAATATTTCATTGTTTGCGGAAACAACGTGAACTTCTTTATTTGAAAGTTTACCGCCATATCCTCTTGAG
>CAVFBQ010000084.1:0-3292 GCA_963620455.1 uncultured Eubacteriales bacterium | reverse complement strand
CTTGAGATAATTGCAACTTTTTTACCTTGCGATATAAAATGTTTTGCTAATTCTGCAACTACAGGAGTCTTTCCCACTCCGCCAGTTGTAAGATTTCCTACTGAAATTACATAAGCATCAACTTTTTCTGAGTCTAAAATTCCTCTATCGTAAAGATCGTTTCGGATTTCAGTAATTTTGCTATAAAAAACAGACATAAAATCTAAGATTGGCTCAAGCCAAGCATTAGATTTTATGTTGTAATGTATTTTTGTAATTTCGTTTTTTAAATTCATAATTTAGAACATCAATCTGAATAATAAGAATCTCTTATTCAATTTATCAGTGAATTTTCTTAAATTGCTAGCTGTTTTTGCTACGTCGTTAAGTGTTTGAGTCATTTGGCATTTTTCTGTTGGACTCATTGAGTTAACAACCTCTAATGCTTTTGACAAATCAACCATAGCTTTGTTTACGTTAGTAACTGTTTCAAACACTTTTGTTTTAAGTTTTTGGTCTTTAGTCATCATATTTACTGATGCGCTAATTTCATTTACGTTGCTAACAATTGCATTCAAATCTGCGCCAAGTTGTTTAGCATCAGTGTTATCCATAACCTTGTTCAAGTTGTTTGTAAAGTTTGTCATTGCTTTTGTAGCTTCAAACATAGTTGGTTTAAATTGTGGGTCACCAACAATATTATCAGCAAGTTTTGTAAGTTTATCAAAGTTTTTAGTAAAGCTATCAAGCATTTTCATCATTTGATTTAAGTCTTCGTTAGAAGAATCAATCAATTTTTCAGCTTTTTCCATTGTTGTTGTTGCTTGAGCTGTTAATGCGTTAATGTTTACAACTGATTGTTTCAAATCGCTAATAACTTTATCTGATAATAAATCGTTAACTTTTTGGTTTGTTTCCGTCAATGATGCCACAGCTTTATATTGCAAATCCATAAAGTCTGAAATTCTCATTGGCTCAATTACAGTATAAGGTGAATCTGTTTGAGGATATGGCAACGCTTCATTGTCTAGCGCTGAAATTCTCATTTTGTTGACACCTTTTGTTTTTATTTGTTCACCCTTCATAAATTCAGGTAAAATTAACCCTGGCATATTCACAATATAGTCAATTTTATACGCATAAGTTGTTTTTACTTTATCTTGCATAAAAATAGGAATTGTTTTTGTCAAAACTACTCTTGTATCTTTGATGTAGCCTACATCATAATATTTGTCATCTAGTTTAATTTCTACAGGATCGTCCTTGAAAATTAAATTTTTGCCAACTACAGGTAAGTACAAAGTTCTTGTTTTAGGTGGTGTAATTTCAAGAAATTGTTCACCGATTAAGCCCGATTGTTGAATAGAAATCATAGAGGCTTTTGGAATAGTGATATTAGGTTCTGTAATAACGAATTTTAATTTTACATAGCTTTTTTCACCATTAACGACAGGTGTAATTTCTTCAACTTGACCTACTCTAAGTCCCATCATTTGTACGCCAGAGCCAGCTCTCATACCGTTTACGTCTTTAAAATGTACTTCAATTCTTTCAGCAGATGAGAATGCTCTACCTTTTACCCATAGAATTGTAAGAATTAAAATTACAAGTGCTATAAGTGTCAATACGCCTACTTTGAATGATGATGATTTGATTTTATCCATGTTTACTTACCTATTTTAAATTAATTTAATTATATCAAAAAAACTACTCTGTTAACATTTTCATTGGACCTGTTAACGATGATGTTACAAACTGTTTTGTGTAATCGTTTCCTGCGTTGCACATCTCTTGAGGTGAGCCTTGGAAAACTGCTTTGCCGTCATAAAGCATAAGAACTTGGTCTGCGGTTCTCATAATTGTTGACATTTGGTGGGTTACAACGATTGAAGATGCGTGAGTTGTTTCCTTTAATCTTACGATATAATCTTCAATCAAGGTTGATGAAATTGGGTCTAAGCCCGCTGTTGGTTCATCATAAAGAATTGTCTTAGGGTTTGTAACGATTGCACGAGCAAAACTTACACGTTTTTGCATACCGCCTGAAAGTTCTGACGGAAACTTGTTTTCAATACCTTGCAAACCTACTAGCTTAAGTTTTTCTTCAACGATTTTCTTCAAATCTTCTTGAGAATATTTTTTGCGTAAATCTTTTCTTTCTTGAAGTGCAAAACTAATGTTATCAAAGATATTTAAAGAATCGAACAGAGCTGAATATTGGAAAACCATTGCAATATCGCCTTCAGAAGTTTGAATTGTGCCAGAATCACCCTCTAAAAGTCCGCAAATGATTTTTAAAATTGTACTTTTGCCTGAACCTGAAAAGCCAACAATTGCTAATGTTTCGCCGTCTTTTACCTCAAACGAAATATCTTTTAAAACTGTTTTATCATAAAATGATTTTACTAAATGTTCTACTTTTATCATAATTTTTATCCTTAGAAGAAAAATGCTATTGAGAAAACTAAATCCCAAATAACTATTGCAACGAAAGACCAAACAACAGCCTTTGTTGTTGCTAAACCTACACCTTTTGCGCCACCCTTTGCTATGTAACCGCAAGTGCAACTGATTAATGCAATTGTAAATCCGTAAACAAAGGCTTTTGCAAGTGCAACCTTGATGTCATAAATATATAATCCAGACCAAACAGATGAAAAATAAGCCTTGTAGCTTAATTCTGAAGCCATTGTTGAGGCTAAACCACCGCCTAAAATACCGAAGGTTGATGCTACTATTAATACAGGTGGCATCATTAAAGTTCCAGCAATTACTCTTGGAACAAACAAGTATTTTATAGGGTCAACGCTTAATACCTTCATTGCATCAATTTGTTCTGTAACTCGCATAGTTGCAAGCTCTGAGGCTAAAGACGAACCAATCATTGAAATAATTGCAAAGCCAGACATAATGATACCAGTTTCACGAACAGTCAAAAGTGCAACCATCATTCCTACGTAGTTTCCACCGCCTTGCTTAACCATTTCACCTGCAACCTGCATTGCAACAATGATTGAGGTCATACTTACAATAGAAATAGTGATGGGTAAAGAGCTTACACCAAAGCGAGAAGATTGTTCAATAACGGCTTTCCAATCGATTTGTCCTGTAAAAATATATTTTAGAGTAGACAGCCCTTGAATCATAATCTCTCCAAGAGTTGTGAAAAAAACTTCAAATTCATCTGCAATCAATTTTAAAAACTGAAATGTTGCAGTATTTTTTAGCTGTTCCCTAAGTTGTTCCATTGTGTCGATTATACTACAAATACAGCTATAAAGGCAATATGTTTACATTTGTAATTATAGAATAT
>CAVFBQ010000083.1:0-7784 GCA_963620455.1 uncultured Eubacteriales bacterium | reverse complement strand
TTAGTATAATTATGGATAAACTATGGCGTTAACACTGGATAACATCAGACAACTCTATAATTTACAAAAGGCTTCTGACAAAGAGGTTATGGAGTTTGCAAAAGCAAACAACATAGAAATTAGTTTGTCAGGGGTTAAGAATACTGCAAATTTAAACGACTTAAAAGAAAACGCAGGGGGTTCTTTGTTTGGTGCAAAACAACAAGGAATGCAACAAAATACTTCTACCGCATCTACACCAAAAACAAACTTTAACTTTGGTAGTACTCCAAAGTTCCAAGTGAGCACTCCATCACTAAATCAAAGCACATCTATTTTCGGAAATGGATTTGGTAGTGGTTCGTCTAGTACTCCGTCATTGTCGCAAACTCAAAATGCAGGTCAATTAGCTTCGACATCAGGTCTACTAGGCAAAGATTATACTGCTGATTTTAAGAAAACAACAAGTAGCTGGTTTAAAAATTTTAACTTTAATTTTTCAAATGTGTCAAATGATACAGTTGATTCATTCTTGACTCAACAATTTGCCAAAGGTGATGAGGTTAAATCTAAGTTTGCTGGTCAAATTACAGATCCCGAAATGTCAAAAGTTGTAAGTGTAAAATATAATGAACAGACTGGTGAAATTATAAAAATTCACGAGGATGGTTCAGAACACAAAGAACAAATGACTGAAGAACAATTAAAAATGTACCAAGGTGTAAGTAAGAAATACAGGTTGGTATCGTCAGAATATGTTGATGGTCGTGTAATTGAACACATGGCAAATGGTAAAACTATAGAAAGAGACGCCTACTTTGGAGAACGTGGATACCAAAAAGATGGCAATTCTGTAGATGAAGAATTACAACAAGCATTTCCAGAAGATTATGCAAATATTAAAACTGATGACGACAGAAAAGCTTTGATGGCAAGATATGTCAAAGAAAACATGAAAGAAATGTCATCAGAAGAACGTGAAGAAAAAATAAATGAATTATTAAAGAACACAGACCGTTCCTCTACATCGGGTATTTACTTGATGTCAATTGCAAGTGGGTTGTCTAGGGCTGCAAGAAAAAATGCAAATGGCAGAATTATTACCTCTCGTGAAACAGTAGAGGCTAAAGTTACAACTGCGCAAGCAGCAATTACTCAAGGGGTTTCAGAAAAAGGCTTAACTTCTGCAGATCAAGCTCAAGCCATTAAAGATGCAGAAGAACTTGCTGATGATTTTGGTCAAGGTACTCATTATGCACAAACAGTAGGTTCTAATATCGCTACAATCTCTGCCGATAACATGGAACAAGCTGGCATGTCAGCAATGAAAAGAGATGCTGCGACTTTTTCAAAAACAGCAACAGAAACTATAGAAAATACAAAGAGCACACATGATGCCTTAATTGAAGCTTTAGATGGTGATAAAGAATTAGCCGATAAAGTAGAAAAAGAACTAGCAGATAAATTATTTGAACAAAGCGGTCTTAAAGGCGGTAAAGTTCAAAATGTTCGCATAAGTACAGATGATAACGGAGTGAGCAAGGCTCAAGTTTGTACTGTATCAGGTTGTGCAGAAATTGAATTAAGTTTATTAAGTGGTGATGTAAAGGCTGCATTGGAAAAATTTGGCAAGCTTGACATGACTACTGTTAGTGATGAACAAAAGGCTGGTTTAAGCAGAGTTGCTCGTCAATCTATAAGTACAGTAAAACCAGAAGACAGACAGGCTGTAGCTCATTTAGGTGTAACTTCAGAAACTAGTATTCAAGATGCAAAAATTCAGGCTCAAATGATTACTGAACGCTATGAAGGTTTTGATGAATTACCAGAAGATGCAAGAAAAGCTTACTTAGAAGAACAAGGTAAACAAGGCTATAAATATCAAAAAGACAACCAATTAATGGCTGATGATTTAGGTCGTAAGCACGATGTTGATAATATTTATAACATTACAAGTGCTGACTATGTTCAAATGTATGAAAATGCAGAAATTCAACAAGAAATTGCACAAAGGACTATCAATTCAGGTAATGAAGAAGCGATGACAAACTTAGCAAACCATGCCTATGAATTAGACCCTGACAATATTGATGATGTTGTTAAAATGTTGAAAGAACAAGGTTCAGAAAAAACAAAACAAGCCTTAGAAGAAGCTAAAACTCGTTATGAAGAGCAAGCTAAACGAGATAAAGAAATTGCCGATGCTAAAAAGGCTGAAGCTGAACGTGCAAAAGCAGAACAAGCTGCAAAAGAACAAACACAAACTCAAGCTCAACAACAGACAAAAAGCACAAAAACAGTTTCTTCAGATAGTTACTCTGTGCCAAAAACTAAAATATATTCATCTTTATCAAATGTTAGTCTTTTGAAATCAATTGCAACTAAGGAATTTAAAGAAAAGACAATTGCAGAAAAGAAAGAAATATTTAGACAATTAAATGCTCGTGAAAAAGCACAAGCAATAGGTGAAATGGTTGAGTCTTCTGATGCAACTGCTTTAAAGAGTATGCTTTACAGTAGCTTTAAAAACGATATTTTAAGATATTTAGTTCTACATTCAGATGCTAAAAATAGTCAAAAATTGTCATATTTGGAACGTTTTGTATCACCAACTGACAAAAAATTCATTGAAGAGTTGGAGCAAGAAAAAGAAAAATATACTAACAGAGTAGAATACTCTTAAAAATAAAAAGGCGGTCGGTGAATTTCACCAACCGCCTTTTTAGATATCTTAATTAAATAAACTAAGCATGTTCAATTTGTAATGTAACAGTTGTTAAATCACAAACTTCAGATGGTCCAAAGTATTGAATAGCACCAGGGAATAAGTAACGGTCATTCATAGCCCATTCTTCTCTCATTGATTCTAATTCTTTGAATATCTTGCCGTCTAATTTGATTAATGCTTTTTGGATAACAGGTTTCATTTCACCGTGACGTTTCTCCATGTTCATCATCATTGTAAGAGGAACACCGCCAGCAACCCATTCTTTAGCAGGTTTAATCAAGTTTTTAACTGATGATAAATAACCTGTTAAGCCAAAGTTGATTAATGCGAATGCATTGAAACCTAATGAATAGCAGTAATCTGCATCAAAGTTAGATGGGAATGCGCAACGTCCTTCATAACCAAAGAAGTGTGCTTGGTCTGAGAATTTACCTACGTAAACGCCTTCATCTTTTAATTCATTCAATCTTGTTCTAATCATTTCGATTAAAAGTTTTTCTGTTTCAATTCTTGAAACTTGAACATTGCCGTGAGGATCTCTGTCCATTAATAATTGAGCTTTGATTAATGCTGGTAAACTCAAGAATAATTTTGCATTGTTTTCGTTTAATTTTGAAGCGATAATTTTGAATTTTTCTTCTGAACGAACATTTTGGTAAGTTTCATCAGATTCTAATTCGTGTGTTAAATCGTTCAAGCTAGAAATTAAGTCTTTCATTTCTGGAATAAACTCAATTAAGCCTTCTGGAACGATTACAATACCGAAGTTTTTACCGTTTTCTGCACGTTTGCAAATGATTTTGCACATATCTTCAACGATTTGGTTCAAAGACATTTTCTTTTCTTCAACTTCTTCTGAAACCAAGCAGATATTAGGTTGAGTTTGTAATGCTGCTTCAACAGCAACATGAGATGCACTTCTACCCATGATTTTAATGAAGTGCCAATATTTTTTAGCTGAGTTTGCATCTCTTTGAATGTTACCGATTAATTCAGCATAAGTTTTTGTAGCTGTATCAAAACCGAAAGAAACTTCAATTTGGTCATTTTTCAAGTCCCCATCAATTGTTTTAGGGCAACCGATTACTTGAATACCAGTGTCGTGTTTAACAAACCATTCTGCTAATAAAGCAGCGTTTGTGTTTGAATCGTCACCACCAATAATAACTACGGCAGAGATGTTTAATTTTTTACAAACTTCTAATGATTTTTTGAATTGTTCTTCAGTTTCTAATTTTGTTCTACCAGAACCGATGATATCAAAACCACCTGTATTTCTGTAAGCATCAATGAATTTGTCATCAAATTCAACATATTTGCCATCCATAATGCCTGATGGACCACCTAAGAAACCGTATAATTTATTTTCTTTGTTAGCTTGTTTTAAAGCATCATATAAACCTGCGATAACGTTATGTCCGCCAGGAGCTTGACCACCTGAAAGGATTACACCAACATTTTTAATGCCAGAGGCTTTTTCTTCGTTACCAACAGCAAATTCTACGATTGCTTGACCGTAAGTTTTTTGGAATAATTCTTTAATTTGTTCCTTGTCTTTTACGGCTTCTGTTTTTTCTTTTTCAACGCAAACTAACTTGTTAATACCTGTTTTTAGGCTTTCAGGAAGTTTTGGTTGATATTTTAATCTTTCTTGTTGTAATGGTGAAAGTGTTTTCATAATATTTTTCCTTCTTTCTTTAATACCCAATTAAAATATAGCATAAATATATTTAATTTACTTTACTTTTTCTTTTTCCATTAATTGGCGAACATGTTTTCTAACTTCTTCTTTTTGTGGAAAATTAGTAAATCTTGTTAATGTTTCTTTGAATAATTGTATTGCATCTTCAATTTGCCCTGCTTTTTCATAAGCATAAGCTAGGTTTATATGGATTTTGTAATCTTTTTTTATTTTCATTGCTCTTTCATAGTATGCAATACTTTCAGGCATGTTGTCTGAACAGTACAAAACAAGTCCCATTTGTGAATTTGCATCATAAGATTTTGGTTTCATTTCAATTGCTAAATTGCAGTATGAAATGGCATTCTCCCAATCACCCATTTTTGAGTAAGCAACAGATGCGGCAAGGGCAGCATCAAAATTTCCAGGTTGAAGCTCTAACAATTTAAGATAAATGTCAAGAGCTTTTTGAGTTAACGAAAAGTCATTTGCAAGATGTTCTTTTGATTCAAATATCTTTGCAACTAACATTGCAAGTTTTTTGTTGCAGTCCGAATTGAAAATATATTCTGCTAATTCCGATGCCTTTTCGGTGTCACCAAGTTGCATATATGTTTCTGCAAGCGCTTTTACATTTGCCTCGTCTTGTTTGTACTTAAAACTTTCAGCAAAGTACTTTACAGCCTCTTCAAATTCTTCTTTCTTATAGTGAATTAAAGCTACGTTATAAAGAGAATTTTGATCTGTAGGGTAGCTTTCTAAAAATATTTTATAATTTTCTAGCGCTTTATCGTCAAAATTAAGTTGTTGATATGCAAGCGCTAGATTGTAGTATGCATAATTTTCAGCATTACTTTGTCTTAATGCGATTTTGAAAAATTCTACTGCCAAGTTGTATTTTTTTTCATTGTACAATTCTCCGCCACGTGTAAAATAGGCATCAAAAGTCGACATTTTTTCTCTAATCTGTCTAAAATATGTTTTAATTCGTTCTATTAATAATCCTTGCATAATTTTATTGTATTATAATTATATTAAATTGCCATAGATTTAAAGAAGGATTTTTTTATGTTTGATTATATATCAGGAAAGTTAACTTATAAGACTCAAAATTCAAAAGGGTGCTACTTTACGGTTGACGTAAATGGAATTGGATACAGAGCAGAAGTTGTGGCATCTGATTTTGATAAAAAAAATGTTAGTGATGACGTTAGAATTTTTACAGTCTTAATTCATAGAGAAGATGCAATGCTCCTTTGTGGCTTTCTTTCTAAAGAGGTTCGTGATATTTTCCGAGTTCTGACATCTGTTTCTGGCGTAGGTGTAAAAATGGCTTTGACCTTGCTTAATGAGTTTGAAATTAGTGATTTGATTTATTTTGTAATCAATGAAAATTCAAAAGAATTAACTAGAGCAAAAGGTGTTGGTGCAAAATTAGCACAAAAAATAGTTTTAGAATTAAAAGACAAATTTATAAATTTACAACCAGAATTAAAAAAATCTTCTCTTTCTGCAGAAATTCCACCACAAACCGAAGATGTACAAAATATTTTGCTATCATTAGGTTACGAAGAAGATGAAATTTTATCGGCAATAAAGCATGCAATTTCCAAGGGAAATGATGTTAATAATTCGGAAGAATTTTTAAGGGTAACCTTACAAATTTTATCAGCCTAAAATCCTTGTAAATTCTCATGTTGGGCATGCTTAAAGTTTGTAAACTTTTTGTAACAAACAAGCAAAATACTAGCAAAAAAAGATTTGTCGAAACGTTCATGTATATGTAGGTAAATAAGGTTATTATATTCATGATTAATTCAATCAGTGCAAATTCAATTGCTCCTAAGACAACAAAGACAAGCATTTTTTACGTTAACGACTTGCACGGACAAACAATGAAGATGGAAAAAGTTTACAACATGTCAAAAGCTTTTGACCAATTTGTTCCATCTGAAAAAACAACAAAATTAAAATTGTCTTCAGGTGATATTATGTTAGGTGAAAGCTCAAAACCAAACGTAATTGCGTCTAAATTCTTAGAAATGATTGGTGTTACAGCAACAGCAGTTGGTAACCATGAATGTGATGGTGATTCAAAACAATTATATGAATTAACAAAAGATAAAAACTACAAAATGTTAGGTTTAAACGTTAAAATTGACGAAAAAAACCCATTAAGCAAAAGAATTGAAAAATCTTATATTCAAGAAAAAGACGGTGAAAGATATGGTATCATCGGTTTATTACCACCAGACTTATTCACTCGTGTAGCAAAACCAGACAACTACAAAGATTTCCAAGTTGATGATTTTGATAAAACAATTAAAGATGTTCAAGAAGAAGTAAACAGATTACAAGAACAAGGCGTAAACAAAGTTATCGTTATTTCTCACGCAGGCAACGCTAACGAAAAAAGATTAGCTCAAGAAACTTCTGGTATTGACGTAATCTTAGGTGGTCACTCTCACGAATTAATCAAAGACGTAAAAGAAGGCGAAAACTTATTATACGGTAAAGATGGTAACCCTGTAGTTATCACACAAGCTGGCAAAGATGCTGATAACATCGGTGTTTTAAACTTAGAATTTGATGAAAACGGTGTTATTACAAAAGTTCAAAACAACGTAACTCCAACAAAAGGTTTTAGAAGAAACTTAATTATGAAATATTTTTCTGAAAAAGTTTTAGGTAAACCTGAAATGGTGGGTACAGTAAAAGTTGCAGACCCAGAACCAGCAAACAGATTAGGTGCTGAAAACCCACACGCTGACTTCGTTGCAGATGCTATGAAAGAAGCAACAGGTGCAGAAATTGCAATCTTAGGTTCAGCTAACTTGAGAAATACTTTCGAAGCTGGTGCAATTACATCAAGAGATGTTTCAAGCATTGTTCCATTCAAAAATGGTATGGTAGTTGCTCCTTTAAGCGAAAAAACTTTAGTAGATGCTTTAAAATTCGGTGCTCATTCATTAGTTAGCGCAGGTACAAAACCTGGTATTTTACAAGTTTCAGGTTTGAACTATAAGATGAATAAAGCTGGTGAACTACTTTCAGCAGAATTTGTTGATAAAAATGGTAATAAACAAGCATTAGATATTAACAATCCAAAAGAAGATAAAACTTTCAAAGTTGCATTAGATACATACTATGCTAACGGTCGTGACGGCTTCTCAATGTTAAGTTGCATGGACAAAGTTGAACAAACTTTTGAAGACGATAAAGATAAAATGGTTATGGCTAAATTAAAAAGAATGACTCAAGCTGGTCAACCAATCGAAGTTAAAGCTGATAACAGAATCCAAATCGTAGACTAATTTTAAGGAAAAAATTAAGAGATAATGAAAAATCGCCAAGTTTATTTTATAAACTTGGCGATTTAAAGTCTGAATTTTGTAT
>CAVFBQ010000082.1:0-2565 GCA_963620455.1 uncultured Eubacteriales bacterium | reverse complement strand
GTTCTTCAATCTGGCGAAGATGCTTATTTTACGCAAGATAAAATGGTTCATATAATTAAAGAAATAAAAAGAATGAATATAGCTCTAACTCTTAGTCTTGGAGAAAAATCTTATGAAGAATACAAAGCCTATAAAGATGCTGGTGCAGATAGATATTTAATAAGAATAGAAACTACCGACCAAGATTTGTACCACGAATTACACCCTGGATTGAGTTATGAAAATCGCGTTGAATGTCTAAAGAATTTGCAAAAACTTGGTTTTGAAACAGGTTCTGGTTGTCTTGTAGGACTTCCTAATCAAACTATTGAGTCCTTAGCAAATGACATATTGTTTTTCAAAGAAAATAATTTTGATATGATAGGTGTTGGACCATTTATTCCGCACCCAGAAACTCCATTATGGACGGGTAAAGATACAAACGAGGATAAAGAAAAACGATTTAAACTGTCCTTGAGAGTTATGGCTGTAATTCGTTTATTGCTTAAAAATATTAATATCCCAGCAACAACAGCAATGGAATCAATTAATCCAAACGGCAGAATTATAGCGCTTCAAAGTGGTGCGAATGTTGTAATGCCAAACATTACAGAGGGTGAATATCGTAAAAAATACGAAATTTATCCAGATAAAATTTGCATAAACGATTCTCCAGTTCATTGTAAAAGTTGTATTACTGGTAAAATTACCTCAATAGGTAGAGTTATTTCGCAAAGTTACGGTTTTAGAGCTAATTAAACAAAATGTTAAAAGTATGACAATTTTGATTTCTTCATCTATAATTATAAAAACAAAAAGGAGTTTTTGATGAAAGAAGAATTACTTAGAATTATAGAGAAAAATAGTAGGATAGATGTTAAAGAACTTGCGGTAATGCTTGGTTCAACAGAGGTTGAAGTTCTTAATGAAATGCAAGAACTTGAAAACGACGGTATAATATGCGGTTATCATACACTTATTGATTGGGAAAAAACATCAACAGAAAAAGTTACAGGACTTATTGAAGTTAAGGTTACCCCACAGCGCGGACAAGGTTTCGATAAAATTGCAGAAAGAATTTATAAATATCCAGAAGTTAAATCTGTTTACTTAATTTCTGGCGGTTACGATTTGTTAATTACTTTGGAAGAAAAATCGTTAAAAGAAATTGCAGCCTTTGTATCAGATAAATTATCAACATTAGAAAGTGTTTTGAGCACCGCAACTCACTTCATTTTAAAGAAATACAAAGACCATGGCACAATTCTTTCTAAAAAAGAAGATGATGAAAGAGAGATTATAACACCGTGAGCATTCCAATTTCAAAAACTGTAGCAGGCTTGAAAAAGTCAGGAATTAGAAAATTCTTTGATATTGTTAGTGAGATGAAAGACGTTATCTCTCTTGGTGTTGGTGAACCTGATTTTGATACACCTTGGCACATTAGAGAAGAAGGTATTTATGCCTTGGAAAAGGGTAAGACTTTCTATACTTCAAATGCAGGCTTAAAAGAATTACGTCAAGAAATTGCTAATTATTTAAAACGGACACAAAATATATCTTATAAACCAAATGGGGAAGTGATTGTGACAGTCGGAGGTTCAGAAGCTATTGATATTGGCTTGAGAGCTATGGTTAATGTAGGTGACGAAGTTATTATTCCTCAACCTTCGTATGTATCTTACGAGCCTTGTGCAATTCTAGCTGGTGCAAAACCTGTAATTATTGATTTAAAAGCTGAAAATGAATTTAGATTGACCGCAGAAGAATTGAAAAATGCGATTACAGACAAGACAAAAATTTTAATTTTGCCATTTCCAAACAATCCAACGGGAGCAATTATGGAACTAAAAGATTTGGAAGAAATTGCAAAAGTTTGTATCGAAAATGATATCTATGTTATGTCTGATGAAATTTATGCCGAATTATCATATAAGGAAAAACATGTTTCAATTGCAAGTATTGCTAGCATGAAAGAACGTACAATCTTAATTAATGGTTTTTCAAAAGCATACGCAATGACAGGTTGGCGTTTGGGTTATGCTTGTGGACCAAAAGAAATTATTGAGCAAATGGTGAAAATTCACCAATATGCAATAATGTGCGCACCAACAACAAGCCAATATTCAGCAGTAGAGGCGCTTAAAAAGGGTGATGAAGACGTTAAATTGATGCGTGAAAGTTATAATCAACGCAGACGCTTTTTGATGAACGCTTTTAAAGAAATCGGGTTAGAATGTTTTGAACCTTATGGTGCATTTTATGTATTTCCATGTATTAAAGAGTTTGGAATGACAAGTGAAGAATTTGCAATGAAATTTTTAGAGAAAGAACATGTCGCGGTTGTTCCTGGTACTGCGTTTGGAGATAGTGGTGAAGGTTTTTTGAGAATTTCTTATGCATATTCAATTGAAAACTTAAAACGAGCAATGGAAAGATTAAAACGGTTTGTTGAAAATTTAAGAAAGTAATATCAAAGAAGGCGCGGACGATTTTCGTTCGCGCCCCATTTTTTACAATGTTTTGTATGCGTTCAAGAAGTAATCGCAACACTAATCCCTCAAGTATAGTAGAATCAAAACAGAA
>CAVFBQ010000081.1:0-2361 GCA_963620455.1 uncultured Eubacteriales bacterium | reverse complement strand
GCACAATCGCTTATATTAACGACAAATTGGAAAATTGTGCTTAGTAAAGTTTTGAGATTGTGCGGAACTATGTCTATAGAAAAATCCTATTAATTACCTAAAAAACTCCCTTCGTTTTTAATTCTTTTTAATGTTCAACATCTCGGAATTTAAATTCATTAACTAGGAGTGTAAGGAAGGTTGTACAAAACTTATATATAAAGAAAATTGTAAAAAAATATTAAAAAGCACTTGTTTGAGAGTAACTCTCATCTGTTAAAATTCAAAATATAGAGCTATAAGGATTTATATTTATGAAAAAATTTTGTACAGTATTTTTAGTTTTAATATTTTTAGCAAACGGTATAGCCGTTGCAAAAACAAATAAAAAGGAGATTAAACCTATGGAAAAAATTGTTCAAACTGCAGGTCGTGACAAATTAGGTGATTTTTCACCTGAATTTGCTCATTTCAACGACGACATATTATTCGGCGAAAACTGGAATAATAAAGACATTGACCTTAAAACGCGTTCAATAATTACAGTTGTATCTCTTATGTCGCAAGGAATTACAGATAGTTCTTTAAAATATCACCTCCAAAACGCAAAAAATCACGGTGTCTCAAAAACAGAAATGGCAGGAATTATAACTCACTGTGCATTCTACATGGGTTGGCCTAAAGCATGGGCAACTTTCAATCTTGCAAAAGAAGTTTGGTTTGAAGATGACAAAAACGCTTTGAGTGAAAAAGACAAATATGCTCAAACAATTATGTTCCCTATCGGTAATGAAAATGTTGCTTACGCAAAATATTTCATTGGTAAAAGTTATATTTCATCACTTTCAGAAAACCAAGTTAAAATGCACAATGTAACATTTGAACCTAGATGCAGAAATAATTGGCACATTCACCACGCAAAATCTGGTGGCGGTCAAATGTTAATTGTTGTTGGCGGACGTGGTTATTACCAAGAATGGGGTAAAGAACCTCAAGAGCTACATGTTGGTGATATTGTAAACATTCCAGCAAACGTTAAACACTGGCACGGTGCTGCATCTAACAGTTGGTTCTCTCATATTGCTGTTGAAGTTGACGGAGTAGAAACTTCAAATGAATGGTTAGAACCAGTAACAGACGAAGAATACAACAAATTAAAATAAAAGGAATTTATTATAAACAAAAAATATTAATAATGGGGAAATATGTAATTCTAAAATAAAAAAGCGGTGCGCAGCTCGCTGCGCGCCGCTTTTTGTATACTAAATCTTTGTCAACAATTGTTCCATTGTTAAACATGAATGCTTAGCTATTTCAATTTCGTTTAATACAAATTTTTCAGAAGCATTACTATCCGCTAAATCAGATATTGTTCTTATTACTAAAAATGGTATTTTATTTAGAGTCGCAGTCTGAGCAATTGCACACCCTTCCATTTCAACTGCAGTAGCATTAAAAAGTTCTCTTATTTCTTTTTTTAGATTATCACAAGAAATAAAAGTATCGCCAGATGCAATAGTTCCTTTATGGGCTTTACTTTCGTGTCTAACAATATCCATAAATTTTGAAATCAAATTTTCATCTGAGTAAAATACAGTTGGTTTATCCTTGTCAATTCCTGTACACATGTAACCTTTTGGATAACCTAAAGCCGAAACATCAAAGTCATATTGAACCAAATTTTCGCCAATAACAATATCACCGATTTTTAAATTTGGAGCGATTCCTCCTGCTAAACCTGTGTTAATAATTGCTTCAGGATTAAATTTGTCAATTATAAATTGCGTGTATACCGCAGCATTAACTTTACCAACTCCCGTTTTAGCTAAAATGATATTATGATTGCAGAAAGAACCGACAGTAATCACAAAATTACCAAAAACTTTTTCTTCTGCATTTTGAAGTTTTGATTTTAATTCAGCAACCTCACAGTCCATTGCCCCAAGAATGGCTATCGTAGACTTATTGTTCATAATGCATTTTCTCCTCAGTCCAATCCTTTAAAACTTCAATCATATCTGTAGCAATAGCTTTAGCCCCATCTAGATTATGTTCTAAATAATTTCCACATTCTATCTTGTTTGTTCCAGGAATTTTACCTGTAAAATTTTTTATAAAATTTAAACATTCTTTAAATAAATTTAAAGCTTCTTTGTGAGAAATTTTATCTCTTACTAAAAAATAGAACCCTGTTCGGCAACCCATTGGACCAACGTAAACAATATAATTTGAATATTTTGTGTTTCTTGCATAAGTTGCAAAAAGGTGTTCAAAAGAATGCATTGATGCATTATCTAAATAATCGTTTTCAGGATTGTTTGGACGTTTCATTCTAACATCGTATGTAACAACATCGCCATCTATTCTGGAAATATACATACC
>CAVFBQ010000080.1:0-3483 GCA_963620455.1 uncultured Eubacteriales bacterium | reverse complement strand
AGTTATAAGGCGCGGTTGGCTTTGCCAACCGCGCCTTATAAATTAGACTAAAAGCACGAATTTAAATTATATACTAGATTTTAAAATAGAAATGTTGTAAACTGGAATTAATAAAATTCACACGAGGTTTAAATGTCAGAAGAAAAGAATAAAATAACAAAGCGATGGTACGATTTAAATCCAACAGTATGTATAGCTGTGGGTTTAATGGAAAAGGCTTCACTTGAAAAACAGTTGGAGTGTGCAGAATATATAATAGATAAAGTTCAAGGCTATGGTATAAAAATAACAGACAATGACTTGAGTGAATTCATAAATGTTTTTAGACGCTGGTATGATAAAAATAAGCAAATTCATGATGCATTGGAATACTTAAAAATGTCGCCAGCTGATGTTCAAGTTGGAATTTGCTTGGACTTGATAGAAAAATTAGAAGAAAATCAAGAAGAAAAATAACGGTTTACTAAATAGAAATTAAATTAAATTTAACTAAAAAGCCTCTGTAGCTCACGAGGTGAGCGGAGTGCGAAACCTCAGCAGCTTGTCTGCAATAAAGCCAGCTGAGCGTAAAAACAATTAAATAGAAATTAAACTAAAATGCCTCTGTAGCTCAGCTGGATAGAGCGCTTCCGTCCTAAGGAAGGCGTCGCACGTTCGAATCGTGTCAGGGGTATTTTAAAATGTTGAAAAATGTAAACAGTCTAGTTGTGTTACTATTGACAGAAACAATTTTTTAAGCTATCTTGTTACTATGAACAGAAACATTAGTGAAATTACAAATTTTATATTAAAGCTTCATTCAAAAGGAGATGTTGTTGCTTTTTTGAATGAATTGCTTTCAGAATCAGAGATGATTGCTTTGTCAAAACGATGGCGTATTTTGTCTATGTTGGCAGAAGGAAGAACTCAACGTGATATTGTGAAAGAGCTTAACGTAAGCCTTTGCAAGGTTACAAGAGGTTCTAAAATTCTAAAGGATAAAAATTCGGTTATAGCAAAGCATTTTATGGAGGATTCTAAACATGGAAACAAATACAATTTTAAACAATAATATTTTACCTACAGCAGAAGGATTTTTTGGCAATTATGGCGGACAATTTTTGCCTGACGGACTAAAAGAGGAGTTTCAAAAAATTACTGAATGTTTTGAAAAATTAAAAGATGACGTTATTTTTAATAAAGAATTGAATGATTTATTAAATTATTATGTTGGTCGTCCAAGTCCTGTTTATTTTGCGAAAAACTTATCAGCAAAGTATGGTGCAGAAATTTATTTAAAGCGTGAAGATTTGAACCATACTGGCGCACACAAGATTAACCATTGCTTAGGTGAAGCATTACTTGCAAAAAAAATGGGTAAGAAAAAAATTATTGCTGAAACAGGTGCAGGTCAACATGGGGTTGCAACAGCTACAGCAGCAGCGCTTTTAGGGCTTGAGTGTGATATTTATATGGGCGAAGTTGACATTCAAAAAGCTCAACCAAATGTAGAAAGAATGAAAATTTTAGGTGCGAATGTTGTTTCTGTAAAAAGTGGAACAATGACCTTGAAAGAGGCTGTAGATGAAGCGTTTATTGCTTATTCTAAAGAATACGAAACTGCACTTTATGCAATAGGTTCAGTTGTTGGTCCTCACCCATTCCCAATGATTGTTGAACATTTCCAAACAATCGTAGGTAAAGAAGCTCACAGACAAATTCTTGAAATGACAGGCGATTTGCCAAATCACGTGGTTGCTTGCGTTGGCGGTGGCTCAAACGCTATCGGTATTTTTAATGGATTTTTGAATGAAAACTCTGTAAAAATTTACGGTGTAGAACCAATGGGCAGAGGCGAAAAATTAGGTGAAAATGCAGCAAGTATAACTTATGGCAAAGAAGGGATTTTGCACGGATTTAAGTGCTTGTTGTTGCAAGATGAAGAAGGAAATCCCGCAAATGCATATTCAGTTGCTAGTGGTTTGGATTATCCTGGAGTAGGTCCAAAACATTGTTTCTTACATGATTCAGGACGAGTAAATTATGTAGCAGTAAACGACAAAGAAGCTGTTTCTGCCTTCTACGAACTTTCTCGATTAGAAGGAATTATTCCTGCCTTGGAAAGTTCTCATGCTGTTGCTTATGCAATCAAATTGGCTCAAGCAAATCCAAACGAAAAGATACTAGTAAACCTTTCTGGTAGAGGTGACAAAGATATTTCATTTGTGTTAGAAAAATATCCATTAAAATAAAGAATATGTTAATAAAAAAGAAGCAGTGATGTTTTAACTAAGCCCTAAAACTAGACAAAGTAAAAAAAGTCGGTTTTAGGGTTTTAGTTCAGAATTTTCTTCTCTTTTTTATTTGTTTGAAAGTTCATTTTTTACAACTTGATTTAAAATTTGTTCAAAATGTGCTTTATTTTTGTTGAACCAAGTGCAAAATTCAGTATTATTTTTCATTGATGCTGTAATGTGTTTGTTTAATAGGGCAACAATTTCCTTTTGTGATTTATTGTTTAATTTGCCACTAGCTTTTTCACTAACTATATAAGTCATTGCATTCGTTACAACCACCATAGAGTTTTCTAATTCTTTTTGAGTTAAGACTGAATTTTTGTCTTTTGAAAGCCCTAACATATTATTAACAACGGCATTGACTATTTCTTCAACACCATAAGCTGGAAGTTTTACACCTTCTTTGCTGATAATTTCATCAACTACAAATTTTACAAGTTTTGAACCAAAATTATCAGGAGAGGTTTTTCCGCCTAAAATTTTTGCAGCAACCTCACCTGCGTATTTGATTACGATAATTCTATTTACAATACCGCTTGCACCACTTAAACCAGCGTTTACAGCGATTGACTTTATGTCTAAATCTCTGTCTATAGTTTTAGTTTTTGTGTCTGCAATGTCAAGAGCAATTGATTTACCTGCACTGTAAATGCAACTTCCTAATACAGAACCAGGACCAAGGGTGTTTAAAACAACGTTTGCAACAAATTCCACGCAAGCTGCACCAGCTTTTTGTGAAGCATTGTATTTGTCAACTCTTTTTATAATGTCGTTTTTAGTACCAAATGCTTTTTCATAAGACTTGTCGCAATCTTCTTTGAGTTGTGATAGAGTTTGAGCATTTAAGCTTTTTTGAGCGGCAGCTTTAGAAGTTTCTACAATAACATTAGACAAATTTCCATACATTTTGTACTTGTCTTCTTTGCTAGCGCTTTTGTTGTCTAGACCGTTTGCTGATAAAATTGTATCTAAAACTTTTTTATCACCTAAAATTTTAACTAAAGAATTTTCCATGTTTTCAAAAATTTCATCTTTAGTTGTTACGTGGGTATATGTTGGAATACTGCCAGATTGGGCAAATGGATTAATTTTAGTTTCGCTTATATCTTGTAATTTACCTGAATTTTTGTTGTAAATTTCAATATTTTTAGATAAATTTTCTTCAGTATATTTAGCAATACAATCAGAAGTTAGTGCATTTTCATAT
>CAVFBQ010000079.1:0-4148 GCA_963620455.1 uncultured Eubacteriales bacterium | reverse complement strand
ATTGATTTTACTATATTTGAGGTGTTAGTGTTGCGATTACTTCTTGAACGCACTAAAATAATATTATTAACTTTTGTAACATAAAATCACTAAAACTCTAAAGATTTCATTTCGACATGTCGATGTATAAAACGTGAGAGATATGTGAATAACAAAAAGGAGTATTGATATGAGACAAACTAATTATACAAGATTTAAAAATGCTTTAGAAGAACAAAAAACAATTAATTTCGCTAATTTGAAAAAAGATATTGACACAATTAAATGTTTCATTGAAAAAACATTAGATATGGCATTAGAGTCAACACAAACTACTGTTGAACGTGACTATAATGTTTCTTCACTTTAAAATTTAGCTATTAGATTAGGGGTAATCTACCTTAAAAGTTTAAGGTACACAAAAAACTCCAAGTTTCGATTGAAACTCGGAGTTTTTTTATATTATTTTGTTATTAAGCTAAACCATTTGCTGCAGCCATAAAGTCTTTATTATAGTAATCTAAAGCACTGCTACTTGTAAAACTTGGTGTTGTTGTGGTAGAAGCTGTTGTAAATGGGTTTGATGTACCATATACGCTTTGAGCTGTTTGTGATTGTAATTGTTGAGTTTTTGCTTGAGTCATTGTTGCTGTTGAAGTACCAGAAGCAACTGATGCTAAACTATTGTATGCAATTTGTGAATCACCATCTGAAACGCCTTCTTCATTTAATCTTTGAGTAGCTGCGTCAACAACTTTGTTTAATACTGTATCATTAGTTTGTGCAGCTTGAGCCAACTGTTGAGCTTGTTTTTCTTGGGCTAAAACTAACTCGTCTTTACCAACAACGGCTTCAGCACCTTTTTTAGCCAATTTACTACCTAAAGTACCACCAATTAATGAGCAGATAGTACCGATTGCTGCACCTGCAACTGCACCGATTGCTGTACCCGCGACAGGGATAGGGATAATTGAGCCGATAGCAGCACCTATTTTAGTACCTAAAGCTGCACCTGCAACCCAACCACCAACTGAAGCTACAGTTTTAACTGCTGATTTACCAACTTGTTTAAGACCAGATTTTACGCCTAATTGTTTAAATGTTGGAACAACATTTGTAATTGTTTCAGTAGCACCTTCAAGAACTAACATTGCAGGACCACCTTGTGATTTAAATGTATTCCAGCATGCACTTCCTACTTTGCTACCTGCGGCAGCTGTATTAATTGCTGCTGATGCTTTATTAACTCCGAAGAAGTTTTTAACTTTACCCCACCAACCAGTTGCAGTTGTTGCGGCTTCTTTTGCTGCTGCGGCATTTGCTTTACATAATAATTGGTTTGCTGTTGTATAAGCATGAGTTGAACCAGTTTGACCTAACGTTTCAGCAGCAATTTTAGCTTGGTTGAATAAACCTTGAGTAGATTGGGACATTGTAGCTAATTTTTCTGCTGATGGCATTACTGCTAACAAATCGGCTGAAGAAGTTGCGTTTGCAACAGCGCTAACACCTTTTGTAAAAGAATCTTGAGTTTTATACAAGTTTGATAATTGTCTTGCAGCCTCTGCTTGAGATTTTAATGTAGCTGCATAATTACCTTTGTTATTTTTTAACCATTGAGCACCTTGAAGAACTAAATTACCAGCGCTACCAGCCATTAAATCAGAAGCACTAATAGTTGATTGATGTGAAATTGCAACACCAGTAGCATATTTTGCTAGGTTTTCTATATCTCGTGGTGAATAGTATGTATTACCTGTAAAGTTTACATTCACATTGTTTGTCATTCTAATAAATCCTCTTTAAAACTCTCGTACATATATAAAGTATTTTTTTCAAAAAAAATTGCCTTTTAAAAAAGAGAATTGTTAATTTTTGTTAACAATTCTCTTTTAGTATCATTTAAGCTTCCTAATGTTTATTTAGAACATTTTTCAATGCATTTTTTGATTTGAGAAACCATTACATCTTCAAAACGTTCGCATTCCTCTTGAGTTTTTGCCTCAAAACGGAGTGTAAAAACAGGTTCTGTATTACTTTGACGGATTAGTGCAAAACCTCCGTCAAACACTACTCTCATGCCATCTAATGTGATAATATCTTTGATTTCTGAGCCAAACATGTCTTTGTTTTCATTAACATAATCTTTTAACATTTCTAACGCTGGCTTTTTTAATTCATTCGGGCATTCTAGGCGAACTTCTTGGGATGTGAAAACTTTATCAAATGGAGTTAATAAATCTTCCACTTTAAAACTTGGATTTTGTTGTTTATGTTTTGCAATAATTTCAATAATTCTACAACCCGCATAAACCGCATCATCAAATCCATAATATTTATCTTTAAAGAATGTATGACCGCTCATTTCGCCACCTAATAGAGCGTTTGTTTCTTTCATTTTAGCTTTAATATAGCCATGACCAGTCTTGCACATAATTGCGTTACCGCCTTCTTTGTTAATTGTATCAAATAGAACTTGTGAGCATTTAACTTCTGATACAACAACTGGTTTAACACCTATACCTTCATATCTTTCAATTAAATCAAGTGCATATATTAATAATAATTTATCACCTGTTAAAGAACGCCCCTGTGAGTCAATTACACCAATTCTGTCGCTATCACCGTCAAATGCGATACCAATATCTGCGCCGTTTTCAACAACTACACGTTTAATATCTTTCAAAGTTTTTTCGTCACTTGGATTTGGGTGGTGATTTGGAAAATTACCATCTGGATTTGAGTATAATTCAACAACATTACATCCAATTGAACGATAAAGTGCAGGAGCAACAATACCTCCAGTGCCATTTGCACTATCAACTACAACTTTAATACCTTCACCAATTCTGCCAAAGTTTAACTTCATAACTTCAATATAATCTGGAATTACATCGTATTGTTTTTCTTGCCCGAAGGTATGAGATAACAAGGATTCTTTAGAGATTGTTGCAACTAATTTCAACAATTCTTGAATTGGTTTTTCATCTAGCAATTGACAGTTAAATGTCATTTTTAGACCGTTATATTGGCTTGGATTATGACTTGCTGTAACAATTAAAGCGCCGTCAATTTCATGCCCGTCAGTAACATTATCATTAACGCCAACAACATTTGAATAGTAACCAATTGGAGTAGGTGCTAAACCTAAATCAACTACGTTTGCTCCAGCAGAAGTCAAACCTTGAACAAGGGCTTTTGCTAAGGCTGGAGAGTGAGTTCTTGCATCACGACAAACAGTTAGCCATAAATCTTTAGTCTCTTTTTCATAAACATGAGAAACATATCTCACGTAGGCTTTACCTACAAAGAAATATAATTCCTCTGTTACGTCTTGTCCGTAAATACCTCTAATATCATTTTTTCCGAATGCGTTATCCCATTTTGTTAACATTTAAATCTTTCTCCTTTTTTCTTATATAATATTAGCATAAATAATAGTGTTGTCATGAGTATGAAAGATTTATTATCAAAATTAGCAAATAAACAAAATTTTACGGGGGGATTGTTTATACTACCAGCATTAATAGGTACAATTATTTTTATCATCATACCTATATTCTGTTCTTTTGGTTTAAGCTTTGCAAAATGGGATTTGCTTAACCCTATACAGTTTGTCGGATTAGAAAATTATAAAGTCGTTTTAACCGAACCCGTATTTGTAAAAATAATAATAAATACTTTTGTGTACGCAATATCCACCTCTGTACTGGGTGTAATACTTCCGTTAATACTTGCTTGCATAATCAATAGCAAAATAAAAGGAACTGACTTTTTTAAAACAGCTTACTTCTTGCCATTTGTAACTCCAATGATTGTAATTGGGATCATTTGGGAGTGGATTTTCGACCCTAACATTGGTTGCCTAAATCACTTATTGCACTTGCATATAAACTGGCTATATGACACAAATTTTGCAATGCCTGCATTAATTATAGTTTCTGTATGGAAATTAATCGGTTATAACATGATTTTATTCTTGACAGGTTTAAGCACCATAAATCAAGAGCTTCTAGAAGCCTCTAAAATTGACGGTGCAAACGCTTATAACACCTTCAAGCACGTAACTATCCCACTTTTATCGCCAACTATATTTTTCGTAACGATAATTACGGCAATAACTTCCTTCCAAGTATTTGATTTAATTTATGTAATGACACAAGGCGGAC
>CAVFBQ010000078.1:0-2314 GCA_963620455.1 uncultured Eubacteriales bacterium | reverse complement strand
AAGTTACACAAAGAAATATGACAAGATTTATTCTTGCTGGTATATATACACAATTAAATAAAGATAATCAAGCTATTGATGAATATTTGCGATTAATTGATACACAAGAAGCACCATTAGAAGCTTACACTCAATTGTCACAAATTTATATGAAAGAAGGTATTTTATCTAGTGCTGCAGAAATACTAGAACGAGCTATAAAAGACGGGCATGACAACGATGATATTAAAAATAAATTAGCAAATATTTATATTTCTAATAACCAAATAGAACAAGCTTCAAAAGTAAGTTCTGACCCTCTTGTTCAATTGAGATGCTTAATTGATAATGAAAAAATGGCAGAAGCTAAATCAAAAATTGATGAAATGCAAGATAAATATAAGAAAAATCCTAAATTTTTATCACTTGTAGCTCAATACTATTACACAGAAAATAAATTTGATGAAGCTCTTGAAGCTGTAAATGAATTTGCTAAATTTGATAAAAATTCACCTTTAATATATCAAATGCGTGCATTGATTTATGAAGAAAAAGGTGAATCTTATAACGAACATTATAATTGGGCAAAATACAATTTAGCACGAGGAAACAAAGATGTAGCACTTAATGAGTATATGTTCGCACTTCAACAAAAAGAAGACGATAAAGCTCTATTGCTTACAATTGCTGAATTATTAGATGATATGAATGACAAGACTCATGCAATTGAATTTTACGAACGCTTGAGCAAGGTTGATTTAAACAACAAAAAAGCTCTTGAAAGATTAGGCGAATTCCGTGAAAGCATTGGCGATTACAAAATGGCAATTGAATATTTTGAAAAACTTTATTGCTTAGATAACCGCAAAGCTAATGTTTTGAAATCTTTGGCTGTAGCTTATGAAAAAACTAAAAATCCAGTTAAAGCTGTTGAATTTTACAACAAATATCTTGCATCATCTGCAATTTCAGAACAAGAAGTTGCAACAATTAAAAAGAAATTAGAAAAATTAGAAGGTCAAGCTAAAACTTACAATGAAGCTTCAACAGAAGATGAAGGCTTAATAGACAAGATTATGAGATTTTTTAATAAATAATTTTATTAATTAAATTGTTAACGAATGTAACAAAATGTCCTGAAATTCATGTAAAACTAGCAAAAAACATGGTTTTCAGGACTTTATATCTATGTAGGTTAAAATTATTTTGTGTAGAAATTATGGCAGTAAGTTCAATTAATTTAGCTCAAAACTTAATTACAAGTAATCGTAGCAATAATGCAAACGTTGCCTTTAAAGGTGGCACTCCAGACTTGGATGCTTTGAAACAAAAGCAAGACGAATTTCGCAGAATGTCTGAGCAAGCAGGAGAAAATGGTGGCGTTATAGGAAAAATTGGTAGCTTTGCCACAAAAGCTATTGGTGTAATTATTGCATTTACTGCAACAAAAATCTGCTTGGATAAAGCAGCTGGTATGATTTCGGGTGCTGTCGGTAAATATACTGACAAGGCAACACAAAAAGCAGTTGAAACCTTAAACAAAAAAGCAGCTGAAAAAACAGGTGAAGAGGCTGCAAAATTAGCAGAAAAAGCAACAAAATTGACAGAAAAATTAGGAAAATCAAAGGTTGTTGCAGAGAAGGTTCAAAATGTTGCGGTAAATATTATCGCGGGTGGTGCTGCTATCGGCGTTGCAATGAAGGACTTTGGTCTTGTTAAAAAACAAGTTTCTGATAGTGCAGAAAATCTTGTTGAAAGATCTATTGACAATGCGAATGGTAATGACTATAATAGTAGCACATCAACTAGCGATGATTTTACAGTAAGTGACGATGAATTTTAGTGTAAACGCTTTAGGAGGCAATGTAAAAAATGATTAGACCAGTTTCAATGGCAGTTCCACACGTAGCATTCAGAGGTGGCGAAACAGGTGTTGATAAAACAGTAGATGCAGTAGATAAAGCACAAAAAGCTTTGCAAACTATGAGTAATCTTACAGAAGGTGCAGACGAATTTAAGAAAAATATGAAAACGGATTCAGATGCTTATTCAGATGCTGTTACTGATACTTTGACAAAGGCTGCAGAAGATAACAAAGCATTGAAACCACTTGCGGAAGCTGCAAATTCAAAGGCTGGTAAAACAGTTGCTGATGTTTTTGGTAAATTTACAGCATTTTGTACAAACTTAGCTAGTGCAGCTACAACTGTTTCTACAATTTCAAAATAATAATTTCAAGATTTTATAACAAGAAGAGGGTTGATAATTTCAACTCTCTTTTTTTATGCTAAAATTTTGACTATGGGGAATGATTTTACAATAAAGAAAATTTTAG
>CAVFBQ010000077.1:905-14181 GCA_963620455.1 uncultured Eubacteriales bacterium | reverse complement strand
CCTCAATAATATAAAACTATACTTTTTCAACTGTTTTTTTGTTTTCAATAACAGCTTTTCTCTTTTTACGGCGCATCAAATCAACAAATGCTTCAAGACGAGTAATATAACCAGCTTTGCCTGATTGTTCGTCCATAACAAGCGTTAAAATTGGAATACTATGTTCTTCTCTCATTGCAGGGAAAATATTTTGTGACATAATTTCAGGCATACAAGTAAATGGGCTTACGTGAATAATACCATCTCTATGTTTCATATCTGCAAAAGCTACATCTGAAACACATTCCAAAGCATCACCACCGATATCTCTCATAAGATAAGGTTTAGCCATTCTGTTTGCACGTTGCAAGTGTGTTTCGCCATTTCTAAACAATTTTGGAATAATAGCATCTTTTAAGAAACTGCTCACTGTCAAACTACGTCTTGTTTGTACACCCATTTTACCTAATTCTCTTTCAATATATTGGTTAGAGAATG
Source organism: uncultured Eubacteriales bacterium (assembly GCA_963620455.1). Classification (GTDB taxonomy): domain Bacteria; phylum Cyanobacteriota; class Vampirovibrionia; order Gastranaerophilales; family Gastranaerophilaceae; genus UBA6984. The sequence goes on along the minus strand of CAVFBQ010000077.1, from coordinate 13,704 downwards.
GGTCACCTACAAGGTATATTTCACCTGTAATATCAACATTTAAAATTTCGCGTTTTTTATCAATTTCAGTTTTAGCCATTTCTTTTTTAACGGCTTTTCTGATTTTTTTAATATCACGGAAGTTTTTAACTTCTTTGTACATATTTAAACATTTGTTATAATGACGTTCAGCCTCACCAACTTTAAATTCTCTTGCTCTGTAATAAGCTAAAAGAGTTTCCAAATCGTCTAAAGCAAAAACCATTCTTATCATCATTATAGAAGCTTTTGCAGCAGCAATCCAATCGTCTTTACCTAATAAATCGTGAAAGAATTTGAACAAACCTTTAATTCCGTCATACAAAGATAATTCAAGATACTTTGCTTCATAACCTAAATCAGCCAATGCGCTTTGAATATTTAAACCATAAACACCCAAACGGCAACAACCAGGTGAAGTAAGCATTGCTACGTAATCAGTACCACCTTCAATAGCTTCAATAAAGTTACCTAAGATTAATTTGTAAGGCAAACAAACTGCTTCAGGAGAGTTTTTAACTCCTAAAGACAAAGTCTTTTTGCTTGTATAAGGTGGGACATAAGCTTCCACACCAAATTTTCTTAAAGCAACTGACCAAGCAATTGAAATAGTACCCATGTGAGGGAATGCAACTTTTACTTTTTTATTTTGTTTATTCATTATCTTTGTCCAATCTGAAATTTAAATCTGGCTTTCTTGCAGCCAAAGTTTCATCTACTTTTTTAATAGGCGCATTGTTTGGAGCGCTCAATATGATTTGTGGATTTTCATCAACTTCTTTAGCTATTTGTAGCATAGTTGCGATAAATTCGTCAAGTCTTTGTTTAGTTTCTGTTTCAGTCGGTTCAATCATCATCGCTTCATGAACAATCAATGGAAAATAAATTGTTGGTGGGTGAACGTCACTATCCATCAAACGTTTTGCTATATTTAACGTTGAAATACCTTTTTCTTTTTGACGTTCACCAGATAATACAAATTCATGCATACAAGGAACATCATAAGGCAAATCAAACGCACCTTTTAATTTTTCTTTAACATAATTTGCGTTTAAAACAGCATCTCCGCTTGCTCTTTTTAATTCTTTACCCATCATTAAAATATATGCGTAAGCTCTAACTAAAACACCAAAGTTTCCGAAATAACCTTTAACAGCACCAATAGAATTAGCTAAATTATAATTTCTGTGGTACATTACGCCATCAAAAGTTATTACAGGAGTTGGCAATAAATCTTTTAATTTTTCTACAACGGCAATTGGTCCAGCACCTGGCCCGCCACCACCGTGAGGTGTTGAGAAGGTTTTATGTAAGTTCAAATGAACAACATCAAAACCCATTAAGAAGGGATTTGTATATCCCATGATAGCGTTAAAATTTGCACCATCATAATATAATAATGAGCCGTTTTCGTGCATCATTTTTGAAATTTCTAAAACATGTTCTTCAAAAATACCTAAAGTGTTAGGATTGGTCATCATAATTGCGGCAACATCTTCATCTAGCAATTCTTTCAATGCATCTAAATCAACTTGTCCTTTGTCATTTGACTTAACTTGAACAATATCAAATCCAGCAATGTGCGCACTTGCAGGGTTTGTTCCGTGTGCAGAGTCAGGAATAATAACTTTCTTTCGAAGTTCGCCCTTAACTTCAAAATATTTTTTTATAACCATCATTCCTGAAAACTCACCATGAGCGCCTGCTGCAGGTTGTAAACTAACGGCTTGCATTCCAGTAATAGTTTTTAGGGCTTCTTGCAAGTTGTACATTAATTTTAACGCACCTTGTACATCTTCATCCTTTAAAGCCGGATGAAGGTTTAAAAAACCATCTAAATTTGCAAGCATTTCGTTAACTTTAGGGTTATATTTCATAGTACAAGAACCTAAAGGATAAAAACCTTTTTCTATACAAAAGTTTTTATCTGAAAGTTGTTTATAGTGACGCAAAACCTCTAATTCAGAAGTTTGTGGCAAGTCTAACTTGCCTTTTCTCAAAAATTTTTCATCAATAAAATCAACTTTTTCATCGCCTTCAAAAAAGCTAATTCCATTTATATTGTTACTTTTTTCAAAAATAGTTGTCACTATATCATCTCCTGTTTTGCCAGTTCTTTTTTAATTCTGTTTAAGCCTGATTGAATAATTCTTGAAACTCTTGAAGGAGAAATTTGAAACTCCTCTGACATTTCGCGCAATTTTTTATCTTTAAAGAACTTCAACTCAATAAACTCTTTTTCTCTTTCTGGTAGCGTGTCTAATAATGCTTCAATCTTGTGTTTCAATTGATAAAATTCTAAAGATTCTTCAGGATTTTTATCATGTGAGCGTATTATTGTAGGGTTTTCAGCCTCTGCCATTTCTTCAACAGACAAAATTGTTTTGTACATGGCCTCACGAACGTCATCAGCACTCATAATTTCGCGCTTTTGCTTCATTGAGTACCATTTATAACGTCGTCTGACTTCGTTTCTAATAGCCCATTTTATCGCTGTTGAAAGATATGAATTGTTATAACTTTCAGGACTTTTTTGCTTGAATAAAATATACAAAGTTTGAGTTGCAAGATTCATCATCTCCATAAAATCAAGCAAATGCATAGTAGAAGCCATTTTCTGAGCCTCGACTTTACAAACGGTTTCAATTAGTCCTTGATAATCTTTTAAATTGATTTGCTGATTAGTTGGCATGTACACTCACTTTATACATACTATTCCCCATGCCATTATATCAGATAAAATTCTGCATGACTCATATTGTTAATAATAATTACGAGAAAAATAGGAAGGGCGCAAAACATACGTTTTGCGCCCTAAAAAAGATTACAAATCTAAAAAAACTATTGAGCTAACAATTTGTTAACTGCGATAGTTAATCTTGATTTTTTTCTTGAAGCTGTATTTTTGTGTAAAATACCTTTTGAAACAGCTTTATCGCATAATTGGTACGCTTTTGATAAAGCAACTTTCAAATTTTCTTCATCTTTTGCTTTAGCTAATTCTACAACTTTTTTCAAAATTGTTTTGATTGATGTTTTGAAAGCAACGTTTTTAACGTGATTTCTTTCAGCAACTAAAACTCTTTTTTTAGCAGATTTAATATTAGCCATCTTGTGTCCTTCTTTCTTTATTGTGAAATTTAAAAAAGCTAATGACTTCTTTTTTAAACCTCATTGCTACTCTGAGGATTGTGAGCAAGAAAATTGTAAGCTAAATAAAATTTGATGTCAACAATAGTTTGCGGAATTTGTAGTAATAACAAATTTAGATACCTGATTAATAATTTGTAACAAATAGATACAATTTAAGGTTACATGTGTAACATTATTTTTATGTTCATGATATAAATTAGATAAGGAAATATTGTTATTACAATTACCCCTAAAAGAACACGAGAAACTATAAATAAATAAGAATATGGAGGCATTTTATGTCAGTAGGTCAATTCGTTTTTATGTTACATAGCCATTTGCCTTATTACCGCAAAGCTGGTATGTGGCCATTCGGTGAAGAAAATTTATACGAATGTATGGCAGAAACATACGTTCCACTTCTTGATGCAATCTCTGAATTATACGAGGAAGATGGTATCAAAGCTAAACTTACAGTTGGTATTACACCAATCTTAGCTGAACAACTTAACGACAAACATTTACAAGACGGTTTTGTTGAATATATGGATACAAGAATTAAATCAGCAGCAGAAGATGTTGAAAGATATCCTGATCCAAAAGTTGAACATTCAGAACACTTAAGCTATTTAGCTAACTTCAGTTTCAACCACTTATCAAAAATCAAAGACCACTTTGTAAACCGATATAACAAAGATTTAGTTGCAGCATTCAAAAAATACCAAGATTTAGGCTGTATTGAAATCACAACTTCAGGTGCAACTCACGGTTTTTCACCACTACTTGCAACAGACAACAACTTGAACGCTCAATTCAAAGTTGGTTCAGATACAACAAAACGCTTATTTGGTAAAAAAGCAAAAGGTGCTTGGCTACCAGAATGTGCTTACAGACAAGGTTACCAATATATTGGCAAAGACGGTCAAAAGAAATGGCGACCTGCAATTGAAGTAACTCTTCAAAACAATGATATTCAATACTTCTTTACTGAATCACACGTAATCGAAGGTGGTAACTCAATCGGTAACAGACGTGTAATCGGTATGTACGGAAATATTGAGTACATTCCACTTCCAGAAAGAGAAGCAACAGGTTATGACACATACTCAGCTTACTGGTTACCTGATGCACAAGTTGCTGTTATGGGTAGAAACGACAGAGCTGGCTACCAAGTTTGGTCAGCTGCAGACGGTTACCCAGGTGATGGCGTATATAGGGAATTCCACAAAAAAGACGATAAATCAGGCATGCACTATTGGAGAATTACATCTTCAACTACTGATTTAGGCGACAAAATGCTTTACGACCCAGTATTGGCATTCAATAAAATCAATGAAAACTCAGACCACTATACAACAATGCTTTACCACTTGTTGAACGATTATAAAAACTCTCATAATGGTAAAGAAGGCTTAGTCATGGTATCTTTCGATACTGAATTATTCGGTCACTGGTGGTTTGAAGGTGTAGAATTTATTAAACAAGTAGTAAAAAAATTAAACACATACTTGAAAGATGATATTCAAATGATGACAGCAGGCGAATACCTAGAAGCTCACCCACCAAAAGAAGCTATCCAAATTCCAGAAAGCTCTTGGGGTGCTGGCGGACACTTCTATGTATGGATGAACCACTTAACTGAATGGATGTGGCCAATTATCCACTCTTGCGAAAAACGTATCACTGAAATCGCTTCAAGATACGAAGAAAAACCAGAAGACAAACTATTATTAAGAGCTTTAGCTCAATTAGCAAGAGAAAACTTGTTATTACAATCTTCAGATTGGCCTTTCTTAATTACAACATGGCAAGCTAAAGATTACGCAACTGATAGATTTAGAGAACATGTTGACAGATTTGAAACTATCGCTGATATGATTGATTCAGGCAACATCGATGAAGCTAAATTATTTGAAATTGAAGATATCGACAACTGTTTCCCTGATGTTGATTACAGAGTATATCTTCCAATTGAAGAAGGCGTAATTCCACAACAAGCAAAAAAACTTGCACCATTGTACAAGTAATTTGATAAATTAAAACGTAAAAAATAAGGTTCAGATTTTTAAAAATTTGAGCCTTACTTTTTATCTAGTAAATTTTAAATTTTTAGTCCGTAAAATGCCTCAAAAATAAAATTTGTACGTAAATTTACTTACATTTTGAAAAATTTTCGAATAAGTTTTTCAATCTTTTCAGCTGAATGTCCGTCACCGTAAGGGTTTTGAGCGGTCAATCTCGTTTGTTTTTTTTCTTTTGACAAGATATTTTCGCTAAGTGACAGGATACGAGCGTAATCCGCCCCGACCAAAGTCGAAACGCCAGCTTCTATGCCTTCTTGGCGCTCTGTTTCATACCTCATCACTAAAGTCGGACAACCAAAAGTAGGCGCTTCTTCTTGTATACCGCCACTATCAGTCAATATCAACTTGGCATTACGTTGTAAATACACAAGATAAGGGTAATCAAGTGGTGTCAAAAGGTGTACATTTCTTAATTTACCTAAATTTGCATGAATTTTATCTTTTACATTAGGATTTGGATGAACAGGTATTACAAACGTATGGTCTGTGTACTTTACAGCCAAATCATATATTGCTTTTATAATCCTATCAAGCCTTTCACCGTGATTTTCACGTCTATGTGCAGTGATAAGTACCAATTTATCGTCAATAGCAATATTTCTTTCTTCAAAAAAAGCCTTAGAACGGGCTATTATGTCATCAGACAAACAGAAAAGTGCATCTATTACTGTATTTCCCGTAACTGATATAACCTTTTCATCAATACCTTCGCACAATAGAGCCTGTTTATTTTTTTCTGTAGGAGCAAAATGAAGTTGAGTAACGCGAGAAGTCATTTGTCGCATAACCTCTTCTGGGAAGGGTTCGTAGATATCGTAAGAACGTAAACCTGCTTCTACATGGAATACAGGAACTTTATGATAGAAACTTACAAGTGCACCGGTCAATACAGTCATTGTATCACCCTGAACAATAGTTGCATCAATACTTCGTTCATTAAATACTTTATCTAAATTCAACAAAATTCTTGATTGAATTTCCGCCAAAGGTTGGTTAGGACGCATACAATCAAGGTTTATATCCGCCTTTAACCCGAAATATTCAAGCGTTTGGTTAGATAATTCCTTTTGTTGCTCTGTATTACATACGATTACGTTGTATTCAGGGTGCTTTCTAAGCTCAAGAATAACAGGGGCAAGCTTTATGACCTCTGGTCTTGTTCCAAATACAACTAAAATGTTTTTCTTTTCGTTCATTTTTACTCTCACGTTTATAATTCGCTATATCAATTGTACAACAAATATTTTTATTTTATACTTATCTTATGGAAGTAATTATTATTGGTGCTGGACTAGCTGGCTCAGAAGCGGCGCTACAACTGGCTAAAAGAAATATCAAAGTTAAATTATATGAAATGCGCCCAGAAAAAACAACTGGCGCGCACGTTACAGAAGATTGTGCTGAATTTGTATGTTCAAATTCTCTAGGTTCCGCTGATATCACAAATGCTAGCGGTCTATTGAAGACAGAAATGCAAGAATTAGACGGAGAATTAATAAAAATAGCTTACGAATGCCGAGTTCCAGCAGGAAACGCTTTAGCTATCGACCGCGTAGGCTTCAGCAGAAAAGTTACAGAATTGATTAATAATAATGAGAACATTGAACTTATCAGAGAAGAATTGAAAGAAATTCCGACTGACAAGCCTGTAATCATTGCCTCTGGACCTTTAACAAGCGATGATTTGGCAAATAAAATTCAAGAATTTACAAAATCTGAACACTTGCACTTTTTTGATGCAATTGCGCCAATCGTTGAAAAAGACAGTATAGACTTTGATATAGCGTTTTGGGCAAGCCGCTATGACAAGGGTGAAGCCTCATACATCAACTGTCCAATGGATAAAGAGCAATACGCAAAGTTCTATGACATACTTGTAAACGCTGAACGCATTGAGTTAAAAGAATTTGAAAAGAATGCAAAATTCTTTGAAAGTTGTTTGCCTGTTGAGGTTTTAGCTTCAAGGGGTGTTGATACTTTACGTTTTGGACCGATGAAACCTGTTGGCTTAGTTGACAAACGTAATGGAGTGGAAAATTGGGCTGTAGTTCAGTTAAGACAGGACGATGCAGCAAAAAGTTTATTTAATTTAGTTGGTTTTCAAACTAACTTAAAATGGGGTGCACAAAAAGAATTAATCCACTCTATTCCTGGGCTTGAAAATGCAAATATCGTACGTTACGGCGTAATGCATAGAAATACCTTCATAAACAGTCCGCAAGTTTTAAATGCAACTCTAAACACTCGAAAACGAGAAAACTTATTCTTTGCTGGTCAAATTACTGGAGTTGAAGGTTACACGGAATCTATCGCTACAGGTTTATTAGCGGGATTAAATATGGCAAGACTATTAGAAGGTAAAGAGTTAATGAAATTACCACAAGAAACTATGCTTGGCGCTCTTTGCAACTATATTTCAACTAGCAAATTAAAATATTTTCAACCAATGAACTCTAATTGGGCAGTTGTCACACCTATTGAATTACCTAAAAAAGAAAGAAAAAATAAAAAGTTAAAAAATGAACTATTATCTAAACGTTCAATTGAAGTATTGAAGGAGTATTTATGTTCTATTTAGATAAATTAAACGGCAAAACAGTAATGAAAACTGACATTTTAGAAGGTTTAACTCATTACTTCACAACTAGGGAATGTCCTATAAAATCCAAAGAACCAGAAATGCAAGACCTTGTTGAAGAAAACCGAAAAATGTTTTGTGATGAATTGGGAATTACTCCTGAAAATTTTATCTATCCTGAACAACGACATACAGATACTGTTGCTGTTGCTGAGTTAGGTAAAACCTACTATCCAGAAGCAGATGCACTAATTCTAACTAATCATGAACAAGCTGTATTTTTAAATTTTGCTGATTGCACACCTTTAATCGCTTATGACAAAAAACAAAATATTGGAGCTGTAATCCACGCAGGCTGGAAGGGTACAGTAGGAAGAATCGGAACAAAAACTATATTAAAAATGATGGATGATTTTGGTACAGACATCAGAGATGTGCGCGTTGCAGTAGGTCCAGCAATTTCAGTTTGTTGCTACGAAGTAAAAGAAGACGTATTTAATATGAGTATGGTTTCAGTAAAGGATAACAAAGGACTTTATGAAATAAAGGACGGTAAAATATACGTTAACCTTAAAGAAATCAACAAACGTCAACTTGAAGAAATCGGTGTTAAATATATTGATGTTTGCCCTTATTGCACATCTTGCAACAACGATTTATTTTATTCTTACAGAAAAGAAGGTGGCACAACAAATAGACATAGCGCTATTATTAAGCTAGAGGACAGATAATTGTCAAAGCAACTTGTAAAATTAAACACAGCAAGAAATTGTTTAAGGTATATAATTAGAGCCTATAAAATACCCGAAATTCATATACCTTACTATATTTGCCCTAGCATAAAAAACATTTTAAAAAAAGAATTTTGTAAAATTGCCTACTACCACATTGACCAACATTTCATGCCTGTTGGCAAATTTAAGTTTGATGATTTTATTTTATACCCAAATTATTTTGGAATCTGCACTAAAAATGTTAAAATATTAGCTAAAAAGTATACCAATTTGATTGTTGACAACGCACACGCATTTTTCGCTGAACCAATGGGAATTGCATCCTTTTCATCACTTAGAAAGTTCTTTCAGCCTCATTATGGCGTAAATGATGGTGCATACCTTTATACGGGAAAAGTTTTAGACTTTCCATTTAAAACTGCACCTGATTATGAAGTAGATGAAAATATGGATTATGAAAAAATAGTCAAAAACGAACTCCGTCTTGATGAACAACCTCTAATGTATATGTCCAAAACGACTGAAAAAATTATGAGTACTGTTAACTTTGAGCAAGAAAAAACTTGGAGATTAAGCAACTTTAGCCAATACGCCCAACGTTTTGGTTTTAAAAATGAACTTGGCTTCAGACTTAATGACGGTGAAATTCCTTTTGTATATCCTTATTACACACAAGATGAAAGAGTCGGCTATGACCTTGAAAAACAAGGTCTATTAATCTATCGATACTGGGAAGGTTTACCAAAAACATTTGACGAATATCAATTTTACAAGTATTTAATTCCTGTACCTTTATTCTAACTATTATAAATTTTTAACTTTATACCAACTTGTAAAACTTTATTAATTAGTGCTTGCGGTAATTTTGAAAATATTGAGGCAACAAAAGCATCTTTTCCAACAGTATAAGATGTTTTCGGAGAATTAGCACTATCTGCTTTTTTGAGAACCTTTATAACTTCTTTTACATTCAAACCATTTTTACCGTTTGAGTGAGCATTGTCTTTTAAATAGTTATAGGCTTTTTCGTATTTCTTATCGTTCAATAGTGTATCTTGATTACCTTCTACAGACTTATCCCATAGAGGCGTTGCAATTACACCAGGCTTTATTGAGATAACTTTAATTTTGTCACCGTATTCAACTTGCATTGTATTAAACAATATATCTAATGCTCTTTTTGAAGCGCAATATGGAGCAACATAAGGGAATACAGCAAAACTAGCCATTGAACTTATATTAATAATTCTACTGTTTTCCAATAGATTAGCTTGTAATAGCTGTTGAGTGAATTCTATATGCGAAAATGTATTAATATTAAACTGCATTCTCAACTTGTTAACATCAATATTTTCCATTGCTCCAGCGACAACACAGCCCGCAATATTAAACATCGTATCCACATGTTGTGTTTTACTTGCAATAAATTTTCCAGCTTCAATAATAGAATTATCATCATTCATATCAATATAAAATGGAATAACATTTTCACCCAAACATGTTATTTTATCTAACAAATCTGGGTTTCTATATCCAGCAAAAACAATATTTTCTTTTGAAAATTCTTTTAATGTTTCATATCCAATACCAGATGTAGCACCTGTTATAACGTATGTTTTCTTAGTTTTCATCTGCCACCGGACGTAATAAAATTATTGAACTTAAATTTAATTGTAAGAAATTATGATATTCAGTTCTTCTTTCTGGAATTAGTCTGTGTTTTATTTCACAATCCTTAATTGCTACGAAACGTTTTACACCATTTAAAATATCAGAAAGAACTCTATTCTTTTTACCAGTTTTAGGCATAAACACATATCCACGAATTTCATAATCTTGAGTTATAACCAAAACTTTTTCAGACCATACACCTGAAGTAAAATCTTCATTCATTGAAACTGATTTAGGTTTATTCATATTAAATTCTTCGCCATTTACCATTTTTATTATCCTTTATTTTTACGCTGAGTAAGAACTGAATAGTGGCAAGTACAAGGCTAAAGCCAATACAAGTACGATACCACCAATAACAATTAACATTAATGGTTCAATCATTTTTGTTAATGTATCAATAATCGCATCTAATTTTTTATCAATAAAGACTGTAGCTTGGTATAACATATCGCCCAAACGACCTGATTGTTCACCAGTTGCAATCATAAATAAAATCATCTTAGGCATAACACCAACAGACCTTAACGCCAATGATAAGTGTTGACCTTGTTGTACCTTCGCCGTAGCTTCAGTTAATTTTGTTTGCAATACAAAGTTCGTCAAAGTAATATTTGACAAATATAAGCAGTCAATAATAGGAATACCAGCTTCATAAGCAACTTGCATTACTGCAACGAAGTTTGAGAAATTTGAATATTCAATTAAAGCCGACAATAAAGGTACTTTTAAAACATACTTATCAATTAATCGTTTTGAAGTTTGCCAAGCAAACGCTGTATAAACAGATGCCCCCAAAGAAACAAATATTACTGGAATTAAAATCCAATAAGTTCTTAATGTTAAACCAATATTCATTAAGAAGGCTGTAATTGGAGGTAAATCTTTACCCAAATTGTCAAACATATCTTTAAATGCTGGGAATACAAATACCAACATGATTGTTACAATAACAATCGCCAAAACTATAACGAAAGCAGGATACATCAATGTACCAATTACTTTGCCCTTAATTGCAGCTTCTTTCTTTTGAAGTTCCAATAAACGTTCAAGAGTTTTTTCCAATTCCCCTGAATCTTCACCTGCTCTAACTAGACCGATATAAATTTGTCCGAAAATCTTAGGATATTTTGCGATTGTGTCAGCAAAAGTAGAACCCGCGATAATTTGACGCCTTAATTCTTTTGCGATATTTCTTAATTTTGCTTTTGCAGCATCGTTTTCCAAGAACATCAAAGCTTCAATTACAGGAATACCTGATTGAACCAAAATTTGGAAAGTTGAAGTAAAATCAATCTTATCTTGCAAGGACATTTTTTGAAGTTTTTTTGCTACAATAGTTCCACTGCTTGCTTTTACGTCCTCAGAAATTTGAGTCGGAAGCAATGACATCTTACGAATAATTGAACGCGCTTCCTTATGGTTTTCCGCTTCAACCTTACCCCTTACAATATCTTTATTATTTTTTAAAGCTACATAATTATATACTGGCATATCTCAACCTCTATTCACTTGCAAGACCTAATACACGGACAAATTCATCAATTGTCGTTTCACCGTCCAAAATATGACCAAAGCAAGCTTGGTTCAGAGTTCTCATTCCACAAGCAACCGCAGCATCTTCGATTTCAATATCGTGAGCACCTTGTGAGATAAGTTTTTTAATTTCTTTTGTAATAGGTAAAATTTCAAATACGCCTAAACGACCTTTATAACCAGTCATGTTACATTCTTGACAACCTGTAGGCTTATAAAGTTTTGTTTTCATTAATTTTTGAATATCATCTTCATCCATCAAGATTTGAGCAGCTTCGGCATGAGTTGGATAATATTCTTGTTTACATCTACATAACCTTCTTACAAGACGTTGTGCAATTACACCAGTCAAAGTTGAAGAAATTAAGTAGTCTTTAGCACCCATTTCAATCAAACGTGTAACTGTTGCTGAAGCTGAGTTTGTGTGGACTGTACTTAATACCAAGTGACCCGTTAAGGCAGCAGAAATAGCTACCTCTAATGTTTCGTAGTCACGAATTTCACCTACAAGGATAATATCAGGGTCTTGTCTTAAAATAGCTCTCATACAAAACGCAAATGTAATACCCGCTTTCGTATTTACTTGAGATTGGTTAACCCCTTCCAGTTTGATTTCGACCGGATCTTCAATTGTAGTAATATTTACATCTTCTGTATTTAATACTTTCAATAAAGAGAACAAGGTAGTTGTTTTACCTGAACCTGTTGGACCTGATGTCAAAATAATGCCGTTTGGAGAGGCAATCATCTTATTAATAATTTCCAAATCTTGCTCTGTAGCACCTTCAATTTCTAACTCTTTCTCAGTTGAGTCAAAACTTACTGGAGGAGCAAGTACACGGATTACAATCTTTTCTTTTCCACTTACTGGCAAAGCGTTAATACGGAAGTCGTAAGTTTTACCTTTAATTTTAATCGTAAAGCTACCATCTTGAGGTCTTCTGTGTTCAGCAATGTTCATTCTTGCTAAAACCTTAAAACGAGTAATTACAGCCATTTCAACCTTGGCTGGAATTTCAATTACCTCTCTTAAAATACCGTCAATA